>JBJXFZ010000092.1:0-48984 GCA_046154245.1 Pyrinomonadaceae bacterium | reverse complement strand
GTGCCTGAGCGGACCGTGCCCGATGTCACCTGTGCTTGCGCAAACTGATTCTCGGTGCGCGTGTTGTTGAAGAAGGGCTGGATGCTGCCGCCGCCAGTTCTAAAGAACTTACTCATGCCGGCGTTTACTCGAAAATCCTTTGTCGCACTCGATCCGGTCGTGGAGTTTCGAGTAAACGTCGGCGAGACCGTAAATACGGTGTCGAACACGCCCTCGAGTCCACGAACCTGCGTATCCTGGAAGCGCACGGCGTCGCGAGAAACTTCGATATCGTTATTATTCTCAAGAGCTCGACGAATTGCGTCATTCAAGGTCATCGGCAGCGGCTGAGCCTGTTGCACCCCAACTCGATTGAGATTCGACGGTGAATCGATCGTTTTAGGATCTGAATTGACGGATGTGTCGAGTGGCGAAACGATTCGGCCAGTTGTTTTATCATCCGTTTGAAGCGGCTTTTGCGGATCGTCCTGAGCAACGGCCCCGCCATAGCCAAAAACAACAAAGACTGAACTCAAGAATAAGGTGCGAATCTGCGAAGGGGTCATCAATAACTCCGGCTAACAACCTGATTTTATTAGTTACCGCTAAAAACTCAAACGCTTACTACGACTTACCAAATTTGATTGTTTCAAGAATCTCGGCACCGCAGATGGCGTTAGCTTTGAACTCACGCCAAATTTGCGTTATTGTCTATTTCTTTAATATACGCAATTTTGGAGGGTTAATACATAATGGGAATAAAGGTAGGGATCAATGGCTTCGGCAGGATCGGGCGAAATGTAATGCGATCGTGTCTTGGCGATAAGGACATCGACTTCGTCGCAGTAAATGATTTAACTGACACAAAGACGCTTGCTCACCTGCTCAAATACGATTCCGTAATGGGCAATCTCGATCACAAGATTGTGGCCGGCGACGGCGAGATAACGGTCGAAGGGGACGCCTTCAAGGTCTTTAGCGAAAAGGACCCGGCGGCGATCGACTGGCCGTCGGTTGGAGCCGAGATCGTCATCGAGGCAACCGGTCGATTTACAAACGCCGAAGACGCCGGCAAACATCTGCGTGGCAGCGTGAAAAAGGTAATCATTTCTGCACCGGCAAAGGGTGAAGACGTGACGATAGTGTTGGGGGTTAACGACGATATGTATGACGCCGCCAAGCACAATATCATCTCCAACGCCTCATGTACGACGAACTGTCTCGCTCCGGTCGCGAAGGTTATTCATGAGAAATTTGGCATCAAGAATGCGCTCATGAACACAATCCATAGCTACACAAACGACCAGCAGTTGCTCGATCTACCGCACAAAGACCTTAGACGAGCCCGTGCGGCCGCATTGTCGATGATTCCGACCTCGACGGGCGCCGCAAAGGCGGTCGCGCTTGTTATTCCAGATCTCAAAGGCAAATTCGATGGGATTTCGGTTCGCGTCCCTACGCCAAACGTGTCGCTCGTTGACGTAGTTATCAATGTCGAGAAAGAGACTACGACCGAAGAGGTCAATCGCGTTCTCAAAGATGCCGCAAACGAAGAGTTGAACGGTATTCTCGCATTTAGCGAAGAGCCGCTTGTCTCGATGGACTTCAAGGGGAATCCTAACTCATCGATCGTAGATGCTGAAAACACAAAGGTTATCGGCGGAACGTGCGTGAAGATCTTGTCCTGGTACGATAACGAATGGGGCTACTCATGCCGTGTCCGTGATCTCGTGAAGTTCATCGCTGCCAAGGGTCTCTAACCCGAGCATTTATAATGAAAAATTCGCTGAACCTGTCGCTGATAATACTCCTGTTCGTTGGTCTGGGATGTTCTTGCCCAAAACTCAAGGAGCTTGCGAACAAGGGCGGCGAGCCGCCACCGCGAGCAGCGTCGCCCGAACCGGCAGATACAGGTTCATCCTCTAAGAAGGGCGAGTACGAGGTTACAAAGGCTAAGTATGAGCAGATCAAGATCGGCATGAAGAAGGCGGATGTTGAAAAGATGTTTGGCGGCAAAGGCGAGGAGTACTACAGCGGTACCGGTGGCGGCGTCTCGTTTACTTCGGTCAAATGGGCGGGTGACAACTTTAAGACGATCCTTGTGAGCTTTCGCGAAGATAAGGTTACGTCGAAGTCGCAGGTTGGCCTCAATAAATAGCTCCGATGAACAAAAAGACAATCAGAGACGTCGATATTGCAGGAAAAACCGTTTTCATCCGCGTCGATTTTAACGTGCCGATCAAGGACGGGGTCGTCACCGATGACACGCGTATTATCGGCGCGCTGCCGACGATAAAGTACGCCGTCGAAAGGAGAGCAAAGGTCATTCTGGCGTCGCACCTCGGTCGCCCGCTCAAGGACAAAAAAAAAGCGGAAGAGAAAGGCCTACCTTGGAGCCTCGATAAGTACTCGCTTTATCCGGTTCAAAGTAAATTGGTTGAGTTGTTGCCTGAAGCTACATCGATCGAATTCGAGCCATTTGATGAGAATATTGAAATTGGAATAACTGGTGGGCCCAAGGAGGGCGAGATTTTTCTGTTAGACAATCTCCGATTTCATCCCGAAGAGGAAAAGAACGACCTGGCTTTCTCGAAATGGCTTGCCGAGGGTGTGGATGTCTACGTAAACGATGCATTTGGCACGGCGCACCGTGCGCATGCGTCGACCGAAGGCATCACGCATTACGTCGATACCTGCGTCGCAGGGTTGTTGATGGAGAAAGAGCTGGAATTTCTCGGCAAAGCGCTGAACAATCCCGAGCGGCCGTTTGTTGCGATACTAGGCGGTGCGAAGGTGTCCGACAAAATTCCGGTCATCGAATCGCTGATCGAGCGAAAGGTCGATAAGCTGCTGATCGGCGGAGCAATGGCGTATACCTTCTTTAAGGCGCAGGGATTTACCGTGGGCAAATCGCTTGTCGAGGACGAAATGATGCCGATGGCACTTGAGATCGAGAGAAAGGCGAAGGACGCAGGCATCGAGCTGATATTACCGACAGATCACCAAGTCGTGGACAGCTTTGACCCGCTGAACTCGCGAAAGGCGATCCAGATCGAGTTTACAAACGCCGGTCTCGTCGGTCTCGACATCGGGCCGGAGACTATCGAGATCTTTAAGAGAGCGCTCGACGGCGCAAAAACAATTGTCTGGAACGGCCCGATGGGAATGTTCGAGGAAAAGCCTTTTGATGAGGGCACGGTCGAGGTCGCTAAGGCTGTCGCGGAGGCCACCGAAAAGGGAGCGACATCCATCGTTGGCGGTGGCGATTCCGTCGCGGCCGTCAATCAAGCCGGACTCGACGATAAGATCTCGCATATTTCGACCGGCGGCGGCGCGACGCTCGAGTTCCTCGCCGGCGAAACGCTGCCCGGCGTCGCGGCGCTTGATGATCGGTGATGTACTCTTTGGTGTTCGTGGTGGTGATGAATTATGAATTTAAGAAAAAGTCTATCGATATTTTTGATCTTGACCATGACAGGCGTTTTTGGGGGCGTCAGCGTACTCGCCCAGACAAAACCGACCAAACAAGAGCGGAAATCGGCTAAGGTCGAGGAAAAGCTTAAGAAGCTCGGCATCGGCGAAAAGGCAAAGGTGAAAGTCGAGCTTTATAACGCCACAACGTACCAAGGCTATCTGAGTGAGGCGAACGACGAGGACTTTGTTGTCATCGACAAGGGCGGGAACCCGAATCGGCTGCGTTACGCCGACGTCGACAAGATCGGCGGTTCCAATCTGTCTACCGGTGCTAAGATCGCGATCGGTATCGGAATTGGGATCGGGGCTTTACTTATTCTTGCGGCGTATGCCGTAAGACATTTAGGGGACTGATGAGAAAGCCTGTAATCGCTGGAAACTGGAAGATGTATAAGCTGCTCGCTGAGGCGGTCGATACTGCGATTGCTCTCAAACCGCTTGTGGCTAACGCAAATCACTGCGAAGTGGTCATCGCCCCGGTATTTACCGCACTTGCGACGGTCGCGGCGCGTCTGGAAGGCTCGAATATCCGTGTTGCGGCCCAAGATTGCGCAGTGCAGAACGAGTTCGGTGCTCATACAGGCGAGGTGGCGCCAACGATGATCAAAGATGGCGGTTGTACACACGTGATCATTGGTCACAGCGAGCGGCGGCAATTCTATGGTGAGACCGACGATTCGGTAAATCTGAAGACAAAGGCGGCCCTCGCCGCGGGTTTGACCGCGATAGTGTGTGTTGGCGAGACACTCGCGGAAAGGGAAGGCGGCGCTGCCGAATCGGTTGTCCAAACGCAGCTAAATGGCGGACTCAATGGTTTGACACTTCCTGATATGGAACGTATTATTATCGCTTACGAGCCTGTCTGGGCGATCGGAACGGGTAAAACCGCGACGCCTGAACAGGCTCAAGACATGCACGCCGCGATACGCCAAGTGCTTGCCAATACAAATGGCGAAGCGGTTGCTGAAAAGATGCGAATCCTATACGGAGGGTCGGTCAAACCCGATAACATCGCGACGCTCATGTCGCAAACGGATGTTGACGGAGCACTCGTCGGCGGTGCAAGTCTTGAGGCCGAGAGCTTTGCAAAGATCGTGAATTTTGAAAGATAGTGACGAGTGACTAGTGGCGAGTGGCCAGCTTTTTTGGTTTTCACTGTCCACTGTCCACTGTCCACTGTCCACTGTTTTTATGTTGGTTTATCTTTTATACGGTTTATTTTTTCTGTCGTGCCTTGTGCTTGTCGCGGCCGTGCTATTGCAGCCGGGCAAGACGGACGCCGGAGCACTTTTTACTAGCAGCGTCGCGAGTTCGGCGCTCGCTCCGCGCGGGACGGCAACTGTGTTGTCAAAGGTGACGATCGCTGCCGCGGTTGTGTTCATGCTCTCTGCATTGTTGCTTGCGATGCCGGCGCTCACTGGGAACGTTTCCGTTCTCTCGGCAAATCCGGAGACGACGACGGAAGCTCCGGCTACGATCGAAACAACCACGCCGGACGCAAACGTAAATGTCGCACCGGCCGCTAACACGGAAGTTCCTGTGGCGAATGCAGAGGCGCCTGCTTCTAACGTTCCGGCAGCTAACACCGAAACGCCGGCAAACAAATAGCTCTTTGTAAACTATTTTTTCGTGACGAATCCCGACGAATGCCGCTCTTCATTCCGCATTCATCATTCCGAATTCGTCGCGTCTCTTCGCTCAGGTGGCGTAATTGGTAGCCGCGCACGTTTGAGGGGCGTGTGGAGTAATCCGTGCGAGTTCGAGTCTCGCCCTGAGCACCATCTTTTTTCGAAAATATAACAGTGCATCTGCTGGGATTTTTTATTTCGAGCCGTTCCACTAAACCTCAAGTTCAGGCGAAGCAAGTGTGTAAGAAACCAATGGAGGAGATATGCATTTTTTAACAACAGCTGGTCTTGTATTAGCGATTAGCGTAGGTTCACTGGCGTGCTCTAAACCGTGCCCAGAGGTTGCCGCCACGGTAACTCCGCGATCTGATCTGGAAGAACCGAATCCTTCAGGGAAGCAAGACCCGATATGCAATGTTGTTCCTATGTCTTCCCCAGATTCTATAGTCATAATGTGCGGAGGCCCCCCGGATAAACCCGACAAACCTGACAAAGACAGGCCCGACAAACCGGACAGGCCAGAACCGGATCGATCCAGATACATCGAGGCAGATAGAAAAATGACGGAGAAGGCAATCGCTGAGCTCGAAAAAAGTAGTAACCCCGATAAAGAAAAGCATATTTTATTGATGCGTCAGCATCACGCTGATTGCGTAGCAGGAGCAGTTCGATGTGTCGGCGAACCTTAATCGGTATTTGCCAACAAAAGTTCTCCACTGCGCTTGCTGCCGCATTGGCTTGCGTCTATCAAAATATCGCGAGTTTGATGCGGAGATACTTCTTCGGATTTTTACGAAAGTCGTCGAGGAGTTTTGTGCCTTCGCCGGTGAAGGTGGCGATGTTATTGGCGGTGACACTGACGTTGTTGTAGAGCGTCTCGTCTTTTAAGATCTTGCCGAGCGTGCCTTTGCCCGCCTGTGCGTCGGCGAGGATTGCGTCGAGGCGTGAGGCCGTCGAATTAAATTTTTCGAGAGCGAGACGCGTGTCGTCATAGAGTTTATCGTCACGCAAGAGTTTTCCGGCCGAACCTTTGCCGGCGTTGATATCTGCGGTTATTGCTTTTACGTCGTCGGCGATCTGCGAGATCTTTTCGGCGGATTTGCGAAGCTCGGCGACAGCGTTCCTTGCTTCGTCATAAAACTGCTCGTCGTTGACGAATTTGCCCGCCGAGCCTTTACCTGCCCGGATGTCGGCGGAGATCGCCTCGAGCTGTGCGACGGACCTATTGAGGCTATTGTAAAGTTCGGGGTCATTCACCAGCTTTCCGGCACTGCCCTCGCCGCGGTTAATTTTGTCTATCGTTGTCTGCAGCCGCGTCATCGTCTGCTTTGTCTCACTTACGGCTCCGTCAAGGCTCGAGTAAAGTTGTTCGTCATTAACGATGCGACCCAACGTGCCGTCACCGCGATTTGCCTTCTGTAGAATTTCGTTCGCGGGACCGGCGAGTTTGTTAATTTGCGTGAGCAGATCGTTGCCGGTCGACGTCAGTTGGTTTAGCGAGATCATCGTGTTTGACGGCAAGATCGCGTTTTCCTGCACCGGCTCGCCCTTCGAAGTGCCCGGCGTGATATTGATCATCTTGTCGTTGCCCAGAACGGAAGTCGCGACCAGCGTCGCCGTCGAGTCGCTGCGGATAAGCTCGGAGATCGGTTTTTTGTCGAGTGAGCTGACTACATTGAGTGTCGCTTCGATGCGCTCGCCTTCGGGTAGATCCGGTGGCAAAAAGCTGACAGCCTCGACTTTGCCGATTGACACTCCGGCAAGCTGCACGTCGGCGCCCGCGTGAAGGCCGTCGGCGGTAACGAATCGCGCCCGCAGCCGCGTTTTTTTCTCAAACGGGTTAAAGCTGCCGGATGAGTTCAGTATCAGAAAGCCGGTAAGCAGGATCGCCGCGAGCATAAAGATACCAACCCGCAGATCACTGAACGTTAACTTTTGCTGTCGTCTTGGCATAGTCTCTTCATTTCTTCTTTGCGTGCTTGGCGTCTTTGCGTGAGACGATTATTTTTTCACGCAAAGCCGCAAGGAACGCAAGTCTCTATTTGCCACGAATAAAGCGTTTTATATACGGGTCCTCCGACGCACGCAAATCGTCCTCGGAGCCATTAAAAATAATACTACCCTGTCGCAACATCATCACGCTGGTGTTCGTTAGACAGAACGTCTTGCCTGCGAGCTGGAAATGCACCTCACCTGAGCGATCTATCACGGCGTATTCTGATGACAGATACTCGAGATTATTCATCTCGTGCGTTACGAATATAGATGATACATCTTCGATGTCGCGAAGTTTAATCGCGAGCTCGCAGATCGTACGCGCGGTCGGAGGGTCGAGGCCTGCCGTCGGCTCGTCAAACAGCACAATATTCGGATTGCCAACAAGCGCTCGAGCGATGCCAACACGTCGACGCATGCCGCCCGAGAGTTCGATCGGCATCTTATCGATAGCTTCTTCAAGGTTTATAAAGCGGAGCATTCGGAGCACTTCGTGTTCGACTTCCTCTTCAGGCACACCCTCCTCGTGCAAGCGATAGGCGACGTTGTCATAAACCGAAAGCGAGTCGAACAGAGCACCTTCCTGAAAGATCATGCCGATCGTCTTTCGAATGCGCATCATGTCCTGATCATCGAGTTCGGTTATGTCGAGCCCATCGATCAAGATTTGACCTGCGTCGGGTTTAATGAGACCGAGAATAAGATTGATGATCGTCGATTTACCACTACCCGACCCGCCGAGCACAATTCGCGTTTCTCCGCGTCGGACAGAGAAGCTGATCTTGTCTAGAATTACCTGGTCGTCAAAGGCGAGCTCGACGTCACGAAACTCGATAGCCGGGATCAGACGATCGTCGAGGGCTGCCTCATACTCTGACTGCGGTTCGCCATTTGTTCCAGTGATATTCGATTCTTCAAAAGTCATAGATCATGAATGCTAAAACAATGTGCCGCCAAAAAGGGTCTGCAGAGCCTTCGACAAGAAAAAGTCAGCGATGATGACGATTATTGACGAAGCCACAACGGCTTTTGTTGTTGATTCACCGACGCCCACTGTTCCGCCCGTGGTGGATAATCCCTTGTAACACGAGACAAGGCCGATGATCAGTCCGAAGAAAAATGGTTTGATCATGCCCCCGATTAGATCCTCGATCTTTACGCCGGTTCGGACCGATGAAATGTAAACGTTCATGTCCAGCCCGTGGAGTTCGCGAGCGACAAGGCCGCCGCCGATCAGACCAAAAAGATCGGCACCTACAGTCAATAGCGGTAGCGAAATAAGAAGAGCGATCAGGCGAGGCGTTACAAGCTTGCGCACTGGCGAAGTTCCGAGTGCACGCATCGCGTCGATCTGTTGCGACACGACCATCGACCCTAACTCGGCCGAAATAGCCGAACCGACCCGCCCCGCAACCATCAAAGCGGTCAACACGGGGCCAAGCTCCCGGATCAATGCCGTCGCAACGCCTTGTCCCGCATTGCTCTGGGCGCCGTAGTATTCGAGGGTCGGATAGGACTGGAGGATGATAACGCCACCGGTAAAGAACCCGGTCAGAACGACGATCGCGAATGAACCGACGCCTATGTGATCGATCTGATGTATGATCTCGCGGAAGTAACGCGGTTTTTTACGAAGCCCCTTTATCGAGCGCCACAAAAGATTCGTGACCTCTTGTAACTCAAAAACAAATGCCGTGATCGGGTTCATCGGAAAGCAAGTGGGACTTTCCGACAAGGATATAATGAACCAGACAAAAACTACAAACTACTGCGGACGCGTTGGCTGTGGTGTTGGGCGTTGCTGTTGCGGTTGGCGGACTACACGGCGATTGTCTTGATCGTTATTCTGTACGGGGCGGCGGACGAGATCGGTTTGGTTCTGCCGATTTAGTATTCTCTCGCGACGTTGATTTTGGACGTTCTGCTGCGCAGCCTCAAATCTATCATGCAGCACACGGAACTTCCCAAGCTGTTCCAGCGTCAAGACGCGGCGGATCGCAAACTCGGTTGAAAAGCGAATTCGCGAAACCTCGGCCTGTGCGAGCTGAACATTCTTCAACCTCTCTTGAAACTCGCGCTCGTCAAAATCGTCGGCATAGATCGCATCGTCGAGAAGCTTTGTCGCCTCGCGCACACGTCGCTGTGCGGCCTCCATATGTGGTTTTCGCTCTTCGTTGATCCGTCGAATCTGCTGTATCTGCTCGCGCGTGAGGCCGAGATGACGAAGCAGCGTGATCTTATTGTCGGTCGCAGGCGCGCTAATTTGCGGCGGCTGTTCGTCAGTTTTGGCATCCTGAGCAAAAACGTTCGCACCGGCAGATAAAATCGCGGTGAGGAGTATTATTTTTAAGCCCGTTTTCAGTTTCATTCTATTTATCCGCCTATCTCATCAAGGAGAGCGCTTAGTCTAAGAGAATCGTCGCCATCGTCATTAAAGTCGTTCAGTACAGGTTTTCCCGCTATTCCGGGCGACCGATTTGGATTTCCACTATTGCCTGTCTTTCGCTTCACGTCTGCGGGCAAAGCCTTGTATACATTTGCAGGTTTTCGCTGGTTCCGAACAACGGTCGGTTTGATTTCCTGATCGATGAAAACGTCAGGATCCGCAACGACGTCTCTACCTGTCTGGACATTTTCAGGTTCGGTAATTTTCACGGCCGGGACGCTGATATCATTCGCCGCCATCAGCGACTCGTTGGTTCTGAAATAGCTGAGAGCAATAAAGCCAAGCCCGAGGCACAGGAGTATTGAGGCGGCAACAGTAAATGGTGATCGTGCAAACGCAAGCAGACCGGCAAGAGAATCAAACCAACCCGACTCGACGCTTACTGAAGTAGCTGGTTTTGCCAACTCGGGAATAACAATATTTGGCGTTGCAAGCGCGTCAAACTCTTCCTTTCTCCACTCGAACACTGAAAAACGCGCGTTAGAGATCGCCGCAAAATCATCCGTGCACGTCATGCATTTGGCGAGGTGTGTTTCAAACTCGTCGCGCTCAGGAGAATCGATCTCGCCATACATATACGAGACGATCTCGTCCTCGAAGGGGCATTCTCTTTTGCTGCTCGTTACCATATTCTTACCATCGCCTGTTCAAGCAACCTCAACGGGCGTCCTCTCCAGTCTCATCCGCAGTTGTTTCAGGGCCGTGTAGAGACGGCTCTTCACCGTACTCAGAGGCAGTTCAAGCGTCTCTGAAATTTCCTGAAACGTCATCTCTTCAAACTCTTTCATTACGACGACCTGCCGCAAGTCGTTTGGCAAAGCTCCAACGGCCTGCCGTACGACCTTTAGGCGCTCAGCCTGCTCGGCTTCGTTCGCCGGCGAGTATCGAGTGGCGGCGACAAAAATACGTTCCTCTTCGCGTGACTCGTCGTCGATGAAATCCTCGGATCTGGTCTTCTGCCGACGTTTTGTTGTCAAACACTGGTTAACCGCGATCCGGTGGAGCCATGACGAGACCTTGGCCTCGCCGCGGAAGTTAGCCAGATTTCGGTAGGCGGCAATAAAAGCCTCTTGCGCGGCGTCGCGAGCGTCGTCTTCGCGACCGAGCATGCCAAAGCACAGGGCGAATATCTTTCGCTCCCAACGCCTGACGATCTCGCCAAAAGCCTCTCTGTCGTCTGAAACCGCCAGATTGACTAATTCTTCATCGGTCAAATTAATATACATTCACAAGCGTCGCCGCAATTACTGCGCGTGAACAATAACTCAAAAAACCGGCCGTGCGTATCCTGCGCACACGAAGTTAGACGACAAAAGTCGCCGAATAGTCTTAATGATAAGGGAAAAAAGTCCGATTGGTGTGCCTATTTGCGACTAGTACGCCCTAGCAAAAACGACGCGTCTTGGTGACGGAGCGCCCGAAAAGACACACTTTCCAGGTTCACTCTCGGAATCAAGAGGAATGCAGCGGATCGTGGCCTTTGTCTCGCTTTTGATCTTTTCTTCGGTTTCGGCGGTGCCGTCCCAATGGGCGAGGATGAAGCCACCAAGTTCGATCTGGGCCTTGAATTCTTCCCAAGTGTCGACTTGATGAGTATTTTCTTCCCTGAATTTAAGAGCCTTTTGATAAATATTTACTTGAATCTCGTCGAGCAGCGATCTTACATGGTCGACGATACCCGCTAGCGGCTGTGATTCTTTTGTCAGGGTGTCGCGCCGGGCGACCTCGACGGTACCGCTTTCGAGGTCGCGCATGCCAATGCCCAGTCGGACGGGCACGCCCTTTAGCTCGTATTCGGCGAACTTCCAACCGGACCGCTGATTATCGTTGTCGTCGTATTTGACCGAAATTCCGGCAGCCTTTAGTTCTTCAAACAACGGATTTACTTTTGCGCTGATCGTGGCGAGATCTTCAGGCGATTTGTAGATCGGCACGATCACGACCTGGATCGGTGCAAGCCTTGGCGGGAGCACGAGCCCGCTGTCATCCGAATGTGCCATGATCAACGCACCCATAAGCCGTGTCGAAACGCCCCAACTCGTCGCCCACGCGTACTCGAGTTGGTTTTCCTTGTTGACGAATTGCACGTCGAACGATTTGGCAAAGTTTTGTCCCAGGAAATGTGACGTCCCGGCTTGCAGGGCCTTACCGTCCTGCATCAACGCCTCGATGCAATAGGTTTCAACCGCGCCGGCAAACCGCTCGTTTGGAGATTTCAGGCCTTTGATCACAGGCAAGCTGATCCATTCTTCGGCAAATGTCGCGTAAACGCCGAGCATGCGTTCCGTTTCCTCGACGGCTTCCTGTTCGGTCGCGTGAGCGGTGTGCCCCTCTTGCCACAGAAACTCCGTTGTGCGCAAAAACAGCCGGGTTCGCATTTCCCAGCGGACGATGTTGCACCATTGATTTATCAGCAGTGGCAGATCGCGCCAGGACTGGATCCAGTTCTTGTATGTGTTCCAAATGACGGTTTCGGACGTTGGGCGAATGATAAGTTCTTCTTCGAGTTTTGCGTTTGGATCGACGATCAAGCCCTTGCCGTCGGGACTTGCTTTGAGCCGATAATGCGTTACGACCGCACACTCTTTTGCAAAACCCTCGGCATGCTCCTCTTCTTTCTCGAGGAACGATTTCGGCACGAAAAGAGGGAAGTACGCATTAACGTGACCGGTTGCCTTGAACATATCGTCAAGGGCGCGCTGCATTTTTTCCCAGATCGCGAACCCGTACGGTTTGATCACCATGCACCCGCGTACGGCGCTATTCTCGGCCAGATCGGCCCGTTTGACGATCTCGTTATACCACTCGGAATAGTTTTCCGATCTTTTCGGAAGCGACTTGCTCATAAAACCGTTAACCACATAGCCACATCGGGCACATAGTAAAAAGATAGATGATACGGTAAAAGTCTGGGTCAGACAATCCGCGTCGGTGTTGCCCGCCCTGACTCGTTTCTGGTTTCTATATGTCTGTGTGGTAGAATCCGTGCTTTATGAGCGAATTCGGGCTGGACTTCCAGGACACTGCAACGGCGTTTGCTGACAAATCAGACGCACAACTCAAAGAAAAGTATCGTCTTTTTAAGATGCTAAATTCGCCGTTTCTAAATTCGCTGGGCTCAACGGCCGCGAAATTCGCCCTTTCATTGCGTCTCCCTGTTGAAGGCATAATTAAATCAACTATCTTCGAACAATTTTGTGGCGGTGAGACGATCGAGGAATGTGGGAGCGCCGTCCAGGCGCTCGCAGACGCGGGAATAGGAGCGATACTAGATTATTCTGTCGAGGGTAAGGCGACCGAAGATGATTTTGACAAGACGAAGGATGAGATAATTCGCACCATTGAGCGCGCAAAGAATGATCCGCGTGTTCCATTCGCCGTGTTTAAGGTCACCGGCATCGCCCCGCTCGGAACGCTCGAGCGTCTCTCCGCGAAAAAGAAGCTAGACGCAAAGAGCCAGGCGAAGTGTGAGCGAATTCACAACCGTGTAAACGAGATCTGCGAAGCAGCATATTCATACAATCAACCTCTATTTATCGACGCCGAAGATTCGTGGATACAGGACGCTATCGACCGTCTGGCTCACGAGATGATGGAGCGCTATAACCGCGAGCAGCCGATAGTTTTTAACACGGTCCAGCTTTATCGCAAGGACCGGCTCGAGTTTTTGAAGAATGCTCGGCGACAGGCCCAGCTTGACGGCTATATCTATGCCGCAAAGCTCGTTCGAGGTGCCTACATGGAAAAAGAACGCGAGCGTGCCGCCGACCAAGGCTATCCCTCGCCGATCCACGACACGCGTGAGGCCACCGACAACGACTTTAATGCCGCGATCGATTACTGCTTAAAGCACCACGAAGATATGGCTTTTGTCGCCGGCACACACAATGAACTCAGCACTCAGCGGCTGGCACGTCTGATGGAAGAATCAGGGATCGCGCGCGATCATAAGAACATTTTCTTCTCGCAGCTGTACGGTATGGGTGACAATATTTCTTATGTGCTGGGCGCGAATGGCTACAACGTGTCTAAGTATGTGCCGTATGGTCCCGTACACAACGCGATCCCGTACCTGATCCGCCGCGCAGAAGAAAATTCGTCCGCAGCCGGACATGTCAGCCGCGAGCTCGAATTGATCGATCGGGAACTCACACGCCGCCGGCTCTAGTGAACTAAACTCACGCAGATCCCGTATGGTTTGTTTGCAGAAACACAATTTATGTTTTGTCCAAAGTGCGGAAAAGCCGATCAGGTCCCTGAAACGTATTGCCGACAATGCGGGATATTTCTCGCTGATTTTTCAGAGATCGCTAGGAGGGAAAGCCCGCCTGAGGAAAATATCAAAGTAAACACGGTCCTCTCGGTTATGACTGTGATCGTATCTTTCACTCTGGCGATATTGCTTTATGCCTTATTAGGGTTTCGCGACAGTACGCATCCGATGATCTACGTCACGGCCGGACTGCTTATCGCGATGGGAGCCTGGCATATTCAGACCTTTATCCGAACACGCAACCTAAAAAAACAGTGGAAGCGGCGCGGAGCAAATATCAGTGACGACCCGGCGGCGGTCAATCAGGCGATAACAGGTAAGCTGCTCGATCAGCCCGATTTTGAGAATATGGTCCCGGCAAGCGTAACCGATCACACGACCAAACACCTCTCAGAGAGAAAGCTCAAATCACCTTAGTCCCAACAATAATCTTATTGAGCGATTTGCTACCTCGCGATTCGGATCGCTACGCCATGTATCTAACGGCGCAAGTTCGTGAGCGTTAAGTGGCTGGTTCGCGATCTTTGCAACCTGCGTACTCTCGAACGCACGCTGCGTCAAAGCGATGTGAGGCGAACTGATACTCAGGCTGCCAGGGTTGTCGGTCGCGGACTCGGCCGATTCCACATATGCGAAAAGGTCGCTGTACGCGGCGACATGCCATGCTTCTTCGTCAACGGCCAGCACACGCAGCAACGCAAAACCTGCTTCGAGTTGGAAGACAAGAAAATCGCCGGGCTGAAATATTTGCGACATACCAGACGAGATTAGCACATACGCGAGTTTGGTTTTAACATACGCATTATGAACTCCGAACTCGATATCCAAGCCATGCTTGAGATCGCAATTGCGGAAGCCCGGCTCGGCTTGGCTGAGGGCGGTGTGCCCGTCGGGGCGGCTCTTTTCGATGGCGACGGAAACCTGCTCGGGCGTGGCCGCAACCGCCGCGTGCAAGACGGCGACCCGTCGATACACGGCGAGACGGATGCGTTTCGCAAGGCCGGGCGACAACGGAGCTATCGTGATTGCATCATGGTCACGACACTTGCGCCATGCTGGTATTGCAGCGGTCTTGTGCGGCAGTTTGGCATCGGCACCGTTATCGTCGGTGAATCGGTCAATTTCCAGGGCGGCGTCGAATGGTTGATAGAGAACGGCGTGAGTGTCGTTGACATGAATTCCAAGGAATGTGTTCAAATGTTGGGTCAGTTTATCGAGGATCATCCGGATATTTGGCATGAGGACATTGGGAAATGACCAAGGGGAAATTTGTATCCGCCCAAGAGGCCGTAAAGGCGATCAAATCGAACGATCGCGTATTTATCCATAGTATTGCCGCTGCTCCGCAACAGCTGATCCGCGCGATGACAGAGCGTGCCACTGAGCTCCGGAATGTAGAGATCGTTCACCTTCATACCGAAGGGGCCGCGCCGTACACCGCGCCGGAACTGGCCGACAGCTTTCGGGTAAATGCATTTTTTGTCGGTGCGAACGTTCGAGGCGCGGTGCATTCGGGTCGTGCCGACTATATTCCTGTCTTCTTGTCCGAGATACCAGCTCTGTTTCGTCGTGGATTTCTTGCCCTTGACGTCGCGATGATGCACGTATCGCCGCCGGATAGACATGGTTTTTGTTCGCTCGGGATCTCTGTCGATATTGCTCGCGCAGCGGTCGACTGCGCAAAGTTCGTGATCGCTCAGATCAATCCGCAAATGCCGCGGACTATCGGCGACGCTCTGGTTCATGTCAATGATATTCACGCGATGGTCGAATCTGATGAGCCGCTGATCGAAGCCCCAATACCGCCGATATCGGAGGTTGAACAAGCGATCGGCAGAAATATCGCCGAACTGATCGAGGACGGAGCAACTCTCCAGTTGGGCATTGGCGCCATCCCTAACGCCGTTCTCGCATCACTGACCAATCACAAGGACCTCGGGATTCACACGGAGATGTTTTCTGACGGAGTGATACCGCTCGTCGAGGCGGGCGTTATTACCGGCCGAAAAAAGACAAAACATCCGGGCAAGATCGTCGCTGGCTTCGTTATGGGCACAAAGCGACTTTACGATTTCATTGACGATAATCCGCAGGTTCTGATGTTGGACATCGCCTACGTCAACGACACGACGGTCATCCGTCGTAACCCAAAGGTAACGGCGATAAACAGCGCGATCGAGATCGACCTGACGGGGCAGGTCTGTGCCGACTCGATAGGTACGCTTCAATACTCGGGCGTCGGCGGGCAGATGGATTTTATCCGCGGAGCGTCGCTCTCGGAGGACGGAAAGCCGATAATCGCACTCCCGTCAACAACTTCAAAGGGCGAAAGCAAGATTGTCCCTTTTCTCAAAGAAGGTGCCGGCGTGGTCTCGACGCGCGCACATGTCCACTACATCGCTACCGAGTACGGTGTGACAAATCTGTACGGCAAGAATCTTCACCAGCGGGCGAATGAGCTCATAAAGCTTGCCCATCCGAGTCACCGTGAGATGCTGGAGAAAGCCGTGTTTGAGCGCTTTGGCAGGCACAAATTTAACACCTGATGAGCGTGTGCTATTCTAAGGTTTTGAGTAAGTATTATTGATGAACTGAACATATGACAAACACAAAACAAGCAGTAATTATCAGTGCGGCGAGGACGCCGACAGGGAAGTTTCAAGGGGCATTAAAAGGATTTAGCGCGCCCGATCTCGCTGCGATCGCGATAAAAGAGGCGGTCAAGCGCTCGGGCGTTGGCGAGGCTGACATCGACGAAGTGATCATGGGCTGCGTCGTACAGGCGGGTATCGGTCAGGCGCCCGCCCGGCAAGCGGCGCTCAAAGCGGGTTTGCCGCCCGAGGTTTCGGCTCTAACGGTGAACATGGTTTGCGGCTCGGGTCTGCGTGCAGTCGCGCTTGCGTCACAGGCCATTCAGCTTGGCGACGCCGAGGTTGTGGTCGCGGGCGGAATGGAATCTATGTCGAATGTTCCATACGCTCTGCAGACGGCCCGCGAGGGCTTTCGCATGGGTAACCAGACCGCGACGGACTTGATGATACACGACGGTCTATGGTGCCCTTTCGAGAACTGGCACATGGGTAACACGGGCGAAGTCGTTGCTGAAAAATACGAGATCACCCGCGAAGAGCAGGACGAATTTGCCTTCGGCTCGCATAAGAAAGCTGCTGAAGCTCAAAGCGCCGGTCGCTTCAAAGACGAGATCGTCGCGATCGAGATACCGCAGAAAAAAGGAGATCCGTTAATCCTCGACTATGACGAGCCTGTTCGTCCGGACACGACCGTCGAGTCTTTGAGCAAACTAAAGCCGGCGTTCAAAAAGGACGGCGGCACGGTCACCGCCGGCAATGCTCCGGGCGTGAATGACGGCGCTTCGGCGCTGGTCGTGACATCGGCCGAAAAGGCAAAGGAGCTCGGCGTCGAACCGCTCGGTCGCGTCGTTGCATCGGCCACATCCGGCATCGAGCCTAAGATGATAATGATGGCGCCGGTTCAGGGCGTTTTGAACGTGCTGAAAAAAGCCGGTTGGACGATGGATGAAGTTGACTTGTTCGAGTTGAACGAGGCCTTTAGCGTTCAGGCGCTCGGCGTAATGATGGAGCTTGGCCTCGACAAATCGAAAGTAAATGTCAACGGCGGTGCGGTCGCTCTCGGGCACGCCATCGGCAACTCAGGTGGCCGTGTTCTGACGACTTTGTTGTACGAGATGAAACGACGCGGTGCAAAAAAAGGCGTCGCGGCGCTATGTCTCGGAGGCGGAAACTCAGTTGCGATGGCCGTCGCGCGCGACTGACCGACGCCGGGCTGATCCGGGCCGAATTTCGCAACGATCATGCGTGGCGAGTCGTTTTTACTGGCTGAGGTTAAACTGTGACTGCAAAAGAACATAATAGATTAGTTGGCATATTCTTGATGGCCCATGGCGGCCTGCAGATGGTAACGATCATCTTCATCGGTATCGTCTATGGCGTGATCGGATCGGCGATGCTGATAGGCGGAAAAAAAGGCGAAGAACAGATGGTCGGCGCAATTTTTATCGGTATGATCGTGTTGCTGGTAATAGTCGCGACGATTTTTGCGTTGCCGCAGTTCATTGCCGGATACAAAATGTTTAAGGAAAGGGCGAACGGGCGTACGTGGGGAATCGTTGGCAGCATTATCTCGTGTCTTTCATTCCCGCTTGGAACGGCGGCCGGGGTTTACGGCCTTTGGTTTTTGTTCGGTGATATGGGTAAGCAATTCTATCTCGGAGGCACCGATCAACCGATGTTTCAAAATCAGCCGCCGCCTCCACCGAGTAGTTGGCAGTGAGGTCAAAACCGGGAGCGGCAGCGACTGGGCATTCGATTTGAGCGACCGGACAATAAGTCTTGTCGCTCGTTTGTTTTAGAGGCCAAGATTAGATAACTTTTAGCCAAGGATCTTTATCATATGAGCGATATTATCGGTGTTATCGGTGCCGGCACAATGGGGAACGGCATAGCTCAAACGGCCGCCGCTGCGGGTTTTGATGCGGTTATGTGCGACGTCTCGGCAGATTTTGTCGAGCGTGGCCTTGCGAATATCGGCAAGAGCCTCGACCGTTTTGTAAAAAAGGAAACGATGACCGAGGAGCAAAAAGGCGAGGTCCTGGGCCGAATTAAAACAACAACCGACCTCGAGGGCCTGAAAGATTGTGGGCTCATTGTCGAGGCCGCAACCGAAAACTTTGAGATCAAGCGTCAGATCTTCGAAAAGCTGGACGCGATCTGTCCACTTGAGACTATCCTCTCATCAAACACCTCTTCGATCTCGATCACAAAGATAGCGGCGGTGACCAACCGGCCGGACAAGGTGATCGGAATGCATTTTTTTAACCCTGTCCCGCTTATGAAATTGGTTGAGGTTATCCGCGGAATCGCAACATCTGATGAGACTTACGCGAATGTAAAGACGCTGTCTGAACAGCTTGGCAAGGTGCCGGTCGAGTGCAATGACTCTCCGGGGTTTGTCTCAAACCGCGTGCTGATGCCGATGATAAATGAGGCTATATTTGCCCTGCACGAGGGCGTCGCGACAAAGGAATCGATCGATGAGATCATGAAGCTCGGCATGAATCACCCGATGGGGCCCTTGACGCTCGCGGACTTTATTGGACTCGACGTCTGCCTTGCCATTCTAAACGTAATGCACGAGGGCCTCGGCGATCCTAAATATCGCCCGTGCCCTCTGCTAAAGAAGTACGTTGATGCCGGCTGGCTCGGTCGAAAGAGCGGCAAGGGGTTCTATGACTACGGAAAATGATATTTGCCCGCGAAAGTCACGAAAAATAGCTAGAATGTTTCGAGCTTGATTTCGTGTTATTAGGGTATTTCGCGGGCAAGTTCTTTCATGCACAGAAACTTAAGAACATTTATTGATCTGTTGCGGCGAGAGGACGAGATCACCGAAGTAGCCGCCGAGGTTGATCCGTACCTTGAGATCGCGGAGATTCACCGCCGTGTGATAGACCAGCAAGGCAAGGCGCTGCTCTTTACAAATGTTAAAGGCTCGCAGTTTCCGGTTGTCACAAATCTCTTTGGCACAAAACGTCGCATCGATCTGGCCTTTGGCCCGCGCCCCCTTGAGTTTGTAAAGCGTGCGGTTCACGCAGCTGAGGAGCTTGTTCCGCCAAAGCTCGGCAAGCTCTGGGGATATCGCGATCTCGCTTTCTCGGCGCTAAAACTCGGCACAAAGCGCGTTTCAAACGCGCCTGTTCTCGAGAGCAGGCAACCGGCGGTCGATCTTGAAGAGCTGCCACTTCTACAGCTTTGGCCCGACGACGGCGGTCACTTTGTCACGCTGCCGCTCGTTTACACTGAGAGCCCGGTCGATAAAAAGCCGAACCTTGGAATGTATCGCATGCAGCGTTATGACAAACTGGCGACCGGAATGCACTGGCAGATCGGTAAGGGCGGCGGTTTTCATTACTTCGAGGCTGAGCAGTCCCGACCCGTCGGGAAGCCGCTGCCGGTTACCGTGTTTCTCGGCGGTCCGCCGGCGTTGATCTTGTCCGCGATCGCACCTCTGCCCGAAGGCGTGCCCGAACTGATGCTCGCGTCTTTGCTCGCGGGCGGCAAAATAACTGTGGCGAAGGCTGCGGACGAGGGCGTTCCGTTGATAGCGGAATGTGAATTCGCGCTTGTCGGTCATGTGCCGCCTCAAGAGCGTAAGCCCGAGGGACCGTTCGGCGATCATTACGGCTATTACTCGCTCAAACACGATTATCCGGTGTTTCACGCCGACGCTGTGTTCCACCGCAAAGATGCTATCTACCCCGCAACTGTGGTCGGCAAGCCGCGCCAGGAAGACTTTTTTATTGGTGACTATTTGCAAGAGCTGTTGTCGCCGCTGTTTCCGCTTGTGATGCCGGCTGTTCGCGATCTTTGGAGTTATGGCGAGACGGGCTTTCATTCGCTTGCGGCGGCGGTCGTGCGCGAGCGATATGGTCGCGAGGCGTTGTCGGCGGGCTTTCGTATCCTCGGCGAGGGACAACTCACGCTTACAAAGTTTCTACTGCTAACCGAAACGCCGCAGGACTTGCGGGATTTCAAGTCTCTGTTCGAGCACATCCTCGAACGCGTCGAATGGAACCGCGATCTTCACATATTCAGCCAGACGGCGTTCGACACGCTTGATTATGCTAGTGGAAAGGTTAACCACGGTAGCAAGGCGATCTTGATGGGCGTGGGCGATGCGAAGAGGGAACTCGTGCGCGAGTTTCGGGGCTCATTGCCGGCAGGAATTCGCGCCGCCGAGCCGTTCTGCGGCGGCTGTCTCGTCGTTGAAGCCGACAGCTACGAGTCAGAAAAGGATCTGGCCGACCGCATCGCCAAAACCGGAGCGTTCGACGAATGGCAGATCGTCGTCGTGCATGACAAGATCGAATTTGCGCGCTCGACGGACAAATTCCTTTGGGCGACATGGACGCGATTCGATCCGGCGAGCGACATCTACGCAAAGGATGTCGCACTAAAAAATAATTCCATCGGCTACGCGGCACCGATCGTTATCGATGCTCGCATGAAGCCCTGGTACCCGAAAGAAGTCGAACCGGCGGATGAAACAGTAAAGCTGGTTGACAAGCGTTGGAGCGAGTATTTCAGATAGAGCGGAGATGAAAAAGTGGTTCAAGAGAATCGGTATAGCCCTCGCCAGCCTTGTTTTGCTGGTCGTTTGTTTTCTCCTGTACGCGTATTTCGTCGGAGCCAGGGGTTTTGTTGTCGTCGAGGAAACGCTCGCCGTTCCGCATTGGAGCACCGAGCTCAATGGTTTTCGTGTCGTCGCGATAGCCGACCTGCACGTGGGTTCTAACTACGCGCCGCCCGAGCGAATTCGTTATGTCGTGGACCAGGCAAATGCGCAAAACGCGGATTTGATCGTCTTGCTTGGCGACTATGTCAGCGAGGTGAAGTGGGACCGCGAGTTTCGCCAAAAACCCGAAGGCACGGACCGGACCGAACTGCGTGTTCCGGTTGAGGAGATAGCTGAGAATCTCAGAGGCATGAAGGCAGAGTACGGGGTTTACGCGATCATCGGTAATCACGACTGGTATCACAACGACGGCAAGATACAACGCATGCTCGAGGAGATCGCGGGCATAACCGTGCTGCATAACGAAGTAGTCGAAATCGACGCCGGCGGCGAGAAGATCAGGCTGTGGGGCATCGAAGATCTTTACAAAAATCGAAGCGTTCCAGCCGGACCATTTAACGCACTTGCCGACAAAACGAACGTCATCGCACTGACGCATAATCCGGATTCGCTGCTGTCGGCGCCGAGCGGATTCTCGATCATGTTCGCGGGGCACACGCATGGCGGGCAGTTGAATTGGCCCTTCTTTGGCGCCAAGGCCGTCTTTAACGACCCGCGATTTATGGACGGCCACGCGGTTGTCGATGATAAACACGTTTATGTCACGAGCGGCGTCGGCACGAGCGTGATTCCGTTTCGCTTTCGTGTCCCGCCCGAGATCGCGGTCGTGACCCTCAACTCGGCAAACTGATGACGCTGAGCACTCAAATCATCGCGACAATCTCTGCAGTGTTTACCGCGGGCGTCATTTGCCTCACGTACGCGTACTTTGTCGAGCCTACTCGGCTCGTGGTAACTAGCTCGACGATAAAGATAAAGGACTGGGACGCGACATTCGACGGTTTTAAGATCGTGATGATCGGCGATATTCACGGCGGTTCGAACAATGTCACGGAAGAAAAGCTGCGAGAGCTGGTTGTACGGACAAATGAGCAAAATGCCGACATTATAGTGCTGCTCGGGGATTACGTAACGCAGGTTCGCGGAAACAAGGGTCTGTCGGGGCGCTCCCTGGCAATGCCAATGGCGACGATCGCCGACAGGTTAGCCGGGTTAAAAGCAACCTACGGCGTCTACGCCGTACTCGGGAATCACGACGGTTGGTACAGCGACACATCGGTTGCAGCAGAATTGACGCGGGTAGGTTACAAGGTTCTGCAGAGTGAAATTGCTGTTATCGAAAAGGACGGAAAGCGGTTGAAGATCCTCGGCCTCATCGATCATCTGAAACTGTCGCCACGTTGGACGCGAACATCCGCTGACCTGAAGCCGATCGCCGAGTCGAGCGGCGAGGGAAATTTGATCGTCCTTCAACACAGTCCAGATATTGTCGAGGTCATCACCGGCGAATTGTCGATCTCAAAAGATCTACGGCTTATTCTCGCGGCACACACACACGGCGGGCAGGTTTGGCTTCCGATTCTCGGCACACCGATCGTGCCCTCAAGCTTTGGGCAGAAATATTCCTACGGTCATGTAAAGGCGAGTGGTGTGGACATGTTTGTCACAAGCGGTTTGGGCACGAGTGTGCTGCCGATCAGGTTTATGATGCCGCCAGAGATCGCTGTGCTGACGATAATGAGAGAAGAAAAATAACAGGATGGACAGGATGAATAAGATGCGTTGATAAATCACAGCCATCCTGTGCATCCTGTCTATCCTGTTAAAATGTCACCTAAGCATTCCGCGAACATTAGCAATATTTCCGTCGTTCTTAGCCGGCGTTAACCCGAGGATCTTGCACATCACGTTATAAACCTCGACATTTGCGAAAGGCTCGGCGAGGTAGCGTCTCTTAAACGCCGGGCCGTGTGCGACAAAGGTGGCGCCCATCGACTGATAGCGGTTATCGTAGCCATGCGCTCCCCGTACTTGTGCAAAGTCAGGCGAGTTCTTCTGCTCGTCGTAGCGCTTTTTAGTTGTCATAAACCAGCCTTCGTCCGCCGAACAGACGATCGGGGCGATGCGCTTTCCTTCGCTGTAGTGCAGCCGCGAAGGGATATCCTTTTTACGCCAGCAGGTCGCGTGTTTTATGTCCTTCAAACTTTCAATGATGTAATCTTCCTTGCCGGGCTTTGGAAATATCTGCCAGATTTCACCGGTCATCAGGACGGGGTCGGCGATCTTCTTATCATCGACATCGAAAAGATTATCCATAATGACCGAGTTGCGCTGATCGACGGCGGCCATGCCGTGGTCCGAGACGAGAATAACGTTTGCCTTTTTGTCGACCCTGCGTGCGCGAAGGCCCGACATCAATCGCTCGATATACCGATCCACGTTCAACGCGGCATATTTCGTCTCTTCGGCGTCGGGGCCAAACTCATGGCCGACGTCATCAGTATCGCTGAAATAGAGCGTCAGCATCGTCGGCCTCTCATGAACCGGTTTGTCGAGCCATTCGAGAAGTTTGTCGACACGCATTTCAGGAGGCACGCGTCCGTTGTAGTGCCGCCAATACGATGGCAAATGTTCAGCGATCTCGGTGCCGGTGCCGACAAAAAAGTACGACGCCGAATGTTGGCCCTGTTTTTCAGCGGTTACCCAGATCGGCTCGCCCAGCCACCAGCGTGGATTCGTGACCTCGTCGAATTTTGACATAGTGAAAACCGTGCCAAAATCGTAAACATTATTCTCGACAAGTCCGTGATTTTGCGGATACAGGCCGGTCGCGACCGTGTAATGATTCGGGAACGTCTTTGTAGGAAATGACGGGATCATCCACTTTGCGCGAACGCCCTGCTTTGCAAGCCGCGAAATAGTCGGCGGAGCAAACTTATCGATATAGTCGTATCGAAAGCCATCCATCGATATGAGGATGACGGTTGGTTTGAGGTCTCTGATCGGCCGCTGGGCGATAAGCGGACAGCCCGAAACAATCAGCAAAACAAACACAACGGTGTGACGAATGGCGCGGACGAGGTTCATAGATTGTCTCCCGACTGATAGTGAAACTGGGGTTCGTGCACTATTATAAACAGTGTCCGGACATTAACAAATCTGAGCTTGCGGAGGAAGAGCGTGAAAAAAGTGTATCCATTCATCACCGTCTTATTTATCGCCACTATGTTTTTTGTTATGGGCTTTGCGTGCGAACGCGGCGGCGGTAACAACGGTGTCTCTAACAACGAAACGGCTGGCAGCGGCAGCTCGCGAGCACCGTCTAAGGTCGACATCGCCGGCGAATATGACGCGTCGGGAACGAACCCCGACGGCAAGGGTACTTACAAAGCTGCGCTGACCGTCACGCCTCGCGACGACGTCTATCAGTTTTCATGGAAGTCGGGTGCGACGAGTTACGACGGTGTGGGCGTAATGACCGACAATGCTGTCGCAGTGTCCTACACCACGGGCACCAACGGCAAGGGCTGCGGCGTCGTGCTGTATAAGATAAATTCGGACGGTTCGCTCGACGGCAAGTCGGGCTATTGGGGCGTCAACAACGCCGAAAGCGAGAAGGCGACGCGTACGAGCGGCGGCGACCTCGAGGGCAATTACAGCATCAGCGGCACTAACACGGAAGGCAAAGACTACAAAGGAACTCTCGTCGTGACAAAGATGGGACAGGGTTATAAGTTCGCTTGGAACGCCGGTAACTCGTTCGACGGATTTGGTATTCGTGCGGGTAATCTTGTCGCAGTCGGCTTCGGCGGCAAACAATGTGCGTTCGTCGGTTACGACGTAAGACCCGATGGTACGCTTGACGGAAAATGGGGCGCCGAAACGTCACAGTCACTTGGCACCGAGGTTGCGAAAAAGAAATAAGACAATGTGAGAAGTGAGATATGAGAAGTGAGAAGTAAGGGATTGATATATGAAGTTCAAAAATATTATGAAATTACTATTCCTCATTTCTCACTTCTCAGTTCTCACTTTGCTTCTCGCTTGCGGCGGTCCCGCTGAGCGTATGAAGGACCTTGAGGCCAGGGCTACTCCCGCACCGAGTCCAACGCCCACCGAACGCGAGATCTCGGGCGTCTTTAACGTCAGCGGCACCGCGACGAACGACACAGAACCCTACAACGGTGTGCTTACCGTATCCCCGACCGGTGATGTTTATGAGTTCCGCTGGTCCCTGAACAAGGGAACTTTTATCGGGACGGGCGTGCAGCTCGGAAGTGTGGCAGCGGTCAGCTACGCGGGCGTCGGTGGTGGTAAAGGATGCGGCGTGGCAGTTTACAGGATCGCGTCTAACGGCTCGATGGAAGGCCGCGTTGCTCGCTGGGGTGAGGGAAAATTCGGCACCGAGAAAGCGGCGCGTAGCGAGGGCGACAAGTTTCCCGGCAAATACAATGTCACCGGAAAATATGGCGATGGCAAAGACTATACCGGCGATCTGGTCATTAGGAAAGACGGCGCGGGCTACGATTTTGAATGGCAGACCGGCAAGCCGCAGGTCGGGTTCGGCATCTGGAAGGGAAGTTACGCCGCCGTGAGCTTTGGCGGTCGCCAATGCAGCTTCGCACTCTACGACATCGCGTCAAACGGGAATCTTGATGGAAATTGGGGCGGTCAAAGCGCCGTAACCTTCGGCAAGGAGTCCGCCAAACGCCAATAAAAGTGTTCCATCGAGCCCACCATCGCGGGCAATTCGCACATCGGCGATGCCGTTAGTTGCTTGGCTAATTCCGGTGTCGCGAATTCCATCAGCATTGTTTTCGGGAACACTGTGAATGAAACGCTGTCCACCGAAGTCGCGCTCTGGGTTCAACGTGTCTGTCGGTAAAGTCAGGTCGTGCTCGACCCACGTTTCGTGTTCTGCGGGTATCGAAACTTCGATGACTTCGGCGCCGGCCGTGCATTCGAGTACGCGGTGGCGAATCTCTGGCGGCTGAAGGACGCAATTGCCCGTCTTCAGCCAAAACGGCTCGCCCTGATCCTCATAAACGACCTTTATCCGGCCTTTCTTGCAATAGATCATCTGAAAATCAACCTTGTGATAATGCACGTAGTCGGGAACTTCGCCATCGAAAGGTAGGCGTATGCGCGAGACGACGACGCGTGATTTAAGGCTGTCGGGCGTTAGATCGCGATAAAGCATTCCGACGCGGCCGACGTGCCATCCATTTTCGTTCGTTGTGACCGGCTTTGCCATGTTTTGTTTTTCTTTGCGTTCTTTGCGGCTTTGCGTGAAATAAAACCGTCTCACGCAAAGACGCGAAGGACGCAAAGAAGAGTCCTTTACTTAATCACGATCTCCGACTTGATCGAATTCGCGATGTAGCACTGGTCGTGCGCGCGGTGGTGAAGATCTGCAAGCTGTTCGGCGTTGGGGGCATCACCCAGCCACTCAACTTGCGGATCGAGCGTGATCTTTGCGATCCATTGCCGTCCGTCCTCAAGCGTCGCCATTTCGCCGACAGCGTTGTCCTCGTAAGCGGCGATATTAAACCCCGCCTTCGCCGCGAGATAAAGAAAAGTCAGCATGTGACACGACGACGCGGACGCAACCAGCGCTTCCTCGGGGTCGACCGCCGCCTCTATGGAAAATCGTGGAACCACGTGCGGCGACGCGGACGCCGGGACGCTCACGCCGCCGTCAAATTCCCACGTGTGACCGCGTGTGTAGCGGTTTAACGTAAACGTCTCCGGCGCGTCGGATTTCCAAACGACTTTTGCGGTGTATGTTGACATAGCAGTACCTAGTTTAGCCTAGTACCACACATCCTTTAAAAGCCAATTGAGAAACGGTAGGATTAGTTACAGTGGTATGAAATATTTTAACAAAGCTCTAATTCTGTTTCCCTTCTTTGCCGTATTGATTACAACAGTTAACGCCGACTCGATTGACGATTTTATAAAAAACACAATCGCTAAACGAAAAATTCCCGGGCTTTCGTTAGCGGTCGTTAGAGACGGAAAAGTAATAAGAGCAAACGGCTATGGTTTTGCTAATCTGGAACTTAAAGTTCCTGCGACCAAGGACACCGTCTATGAGATCGGCTCGATCTCGAAACAGTTTGCGGCCGAAGCGGTGATGTTATTGGTCGAAGAAGGGAAAATCAATCTTGATGACTCGATTGCAAAATATCTTCCCGCAAATGCTCCGCAGATTTGGCAAAAGATCACGGTCAGGAATCTTTTGAATCACACCTCGGGTTTAAAAGACTGGACGGAAGTTAAAGAGTTTTCCTATCGGCGTGAGTACTCGCCGGAAGAATTTATCGATTTGGTCAAATCGTTTCCGCTCACATTTCAGCCGAATGACAATTGGCTTTATTCAAATACGAATCTGCCTTTGATCGGAACTATTGTTGAGAGAGCGAGCGGAAAACCATTTGAAGAATTTGTCATCGAGAGGATTTTGAAGCCCTTGAATTTCCCGTCGTTTCGTTTCAATCAGCAAGAAGATGTTGTCGCGGATCGAGCCGCAGGTTATGTTTTGCGAAACGACGTGTGGAAAAACGGCGAGCCATTTCGTCCGAGAGTCATTGCACCGAGCGGTGGTGTTTTAGCGAGTGCAGTTGACCTTGCGAGATGGTGGGAGGCCGTTTTGCAAGGTCGGTTGGTCAAACCAGCGAGTTTAGAACAAATGCTCAAACCTGCCAAATTGAACGACGGGAGGAGCGTTTCACACGGTTTCTCTTTTTTTACCAACACTTTTAACGGATACAAATTTATCTTTCATGCGGGCTCAACAGTCGGCGGCTTTGGGAGCATGGTTTATTATTTTCCTAAAGATAAATTGACGGTTGCAGTTATCGGCAATCTCGAAGACGGCGGGTTTGGAGCGGAATATATTGCCAAACGAGTTTTTAATTTTTACATTCCCGGCACATACGTCGGCGGCTTGAAGGAAGTAATTGACGTAAACCAAACGCAGACCAATCTACAAATCTTAAAAGCAATTGCCGATCGTAAAAACCCCGAAAGCCTGTCCGCAAATTTTGCCTCAAGAATGCCGGAGACTTTTCGCAAACAGCTCGGCGAAAACCTCAAGCAGATGAAGGCCTTCGCCTACATCGGCAACGAAAAGATCGGCGAAAATCATTTTATGCTCGATGCGGCCGCAGCCGAATTCTTCCGCTACAAAATGACGTTGGCAAATAAAACGGTTTATTATCATTTCCGAATGAATAAAGATGGAAAGATCGGGTGGATCATTTTTGAAGAATGATCGGAGAGCGCGTGTATTTATTTGTAGTGAACGACTCCGGCGAGTCAGTTTTCCAAGTAATTTTTGCTGTGTAAGTTGACATTCAATCACTCCTCAAGCCCTTACGAGCGGATACAGCTCTGAAGGCCTCTTCAAGTCGACTATCTCTAAACCAGCAACCTGCGAACATGGCAAAGGTTTCCAGTATCGCGATAGGGTTATCGCTTGGGTCTTCTGGCTTAGCGAGTTGAATACGCAAGTTTGAGAACATTTTGTTCGCCAAGAACACCTCGCAGTCCGATTTCTCAACACTCGAATTAATCTGATGACCTATCCGATTTCGAATTACGTTTAACTGTCGGACTCCGGGAATCAAATGGCCGATCTTTTCATCCCGCTTATTTAGAAGTGATAACTTCTGAGAATAGGTCAAACGGGCTTGGTCTAGGTCGCCAAGATTTGGGTTGTAAGTCTGCAAGTACCTGGTCATTCGGTACTCAACATAAAGGTGAGATCTTAGAATCCTGCCGATCGCTCCTGTAGACTGTTCCCAAAGTTCTCGCTCCTCCGAAATCTCTCGATCAATGACCTCCCTCGCACTTTCGAGCCCGCCCATCAGATCGAGGACTTGAGATACAACATTCTCGGACTCAATAATGTCGCGCTTCATAATTCAGGATTCTAAGGCTTCAACCTATACAACATCCGCGGAAACGGAATTGTTTCGCGGACGTGTTCGATGCCGCACATCCATGCGACGGTGCGTTCGATGCCCATGCCAAAGCCGGCGTGCGGGACGCTGCCGTAGCGGCGAAGGTCGAGATACCATTCGAAGGTCGCCTGGTCGAGTCCGTGATGTTTTAGCTGTTCGATGAGGTAATCGAGATTCGCGGCACGTTCGCCGCCGCCGATGATCTCGCCGTAGCCCTCGGGAGCGAGCAGATCGATGCCGAGCGCGCATTCGGGGCGATCCTTGTCGACCTCGAAGTAAAACCCCTTTATCGCGGCCGGGAAGTGGTGGACAAAAACCGGCTTGCCAAACTGGTTCGACAGATACGTCTCGTCCGGCGCGCCAAAGTCGCCGCCCCATTCAAAAGTCGGAACGCGGACGCCCTCGTCCGCCATGAGCGACGCCTCGTCGCTCAGAGGCTTTTCCGCCGATGAATGTTCACTGACTTCTGTGGCCGCATTGCGGCCACTGCGGACGGGGGCGTCCGCGTTCCGTTCTTGAAGCATCTTGACGCACTCGTCGTAGTGAAGGCGCGGAAAGGGTGGCGTGATCGCCTCGAGCTTGCTGATGTCCCGTTCGAGCGTCGCGAGTTCATCTTTGCGGTGAGCGAGGACTTCGCTGACTATGTGGCAGATCAGGCCTTCGCCGAGATCCATCATGTCTTCGTAGCCGGCGTAGGCGACCTCGGGTTCGACCATCCAGAACTCGGTCAGGTGGCGGCGCGTCTTTGACTTCTCGGCACGAAACGTCGGGCCGAACGCATACGATTTACCAAACGCCGCCGCGGTCGCTTCGTTGTAAAGCTGCCCGCTCTGCGTGAGATACGCTTTTTCGTCGCCAAAATAATCCACCTCGAAAAGCGTCGTCGTGCCTTCGCATGCGGCGGGCGTAAAGATCGGCGTGTCGGCGAGTGTAAATCCGTTGTTATCAAAATAGTCGCGAACTGCCTTGATGACGGTGTGCCGCACCTTTAACACCGCGTGCTGTTTTTTCGAGCGGATCCACAGATGGCGGTTGTCCATCAGGAACTCGGTTCCGTGTTCCTTTGGCGTTATCGGATAGTCGTGAACATTTTGGAGAACCTCGAGGCCGGTGACGTCCAATTCGACACCGATCGACGAGCGTGTATCTTCTTTGACGGTACCGGTGACGATGATCGAGCTTTCCTGCCCTAAGGACGCGGCGAGATCATACAACGCCTCGTCATTCGGCTTAAAAACGACGCACTGCACGATGCCGGTGCCGTCTCTGAGCTGCAAAAACACGAGCTTTCCGCTCGAACGCTTGTTATAGAGCCAGCCCTTCAAGGTGACTGACTGGCCGATGTGATCCTTTAGTTGGTTGATGTAAGTTTGCGACATAAACAAAACGTGATTTTAGCATAATGCCGCCGCTTGACTTAGCGCGGCCGCACGCCAAGACTGTAACTAAATGGCTGACGAGAAAAAGAAGAAGAAGGTCGACTACTCGAGCGCGTGGGCAGAGGCTCGCAAGATCATCTGGAACGCGCGCTGGCGCCTTCTGCTGGGCAGCGTCTTGCTTTTGATCTCGCGCCTTTCGGGCATGGTTCTGCCGGCCTCGACCAAGTATATAGGCGATGAGGTCTTTACAAACCAGCGGTACGAGCTGATCAAGTGGATCGCGCTTGCGATAGGAGTTTCGACCCTAGTACAGGGCGTTACATCGTTCGTCTTGTCGCAGATACTCGGTGTGGCGGCGCAGCGGGCGATCACCGAGATGCGAAAGCGCGTCCAGGCTCACATCGAACGCCTGCCGATCTCATATTTCGACTCGACGCAGAGCGGGCAGCTCATCTCTCGCATCATGAACGACGCCGAGGGGATCCGCAATCTCGTCGGCACGGGCCTCGGGCAAATTCTCGGCAGCGTCGTCACCGCGAGTATCTCGATCGGAGTTTTGTTTTATCTCAATTGGCAACTGACACTGGCGACCGTTGTCGTACTGCTGATTTTTGGCGCGGCGCTGCTCTATGCATTTAAAGTGTTACGGCCCGTTTTCCGTGAACGCGGCGAGATCACGGCCGAGGTCACGGGTCGTCTCGGCGAATCTCTCGGCGGCATTCGTATCGTAAAAGCCTACACGGCCGAAAAGCGCGAAGAGCTGTCATTCGCACGCGGCGCACACAAGCTGTTTCGTAATGTCGCGAAAACAGTCACCGGCGTATCGGCCATTTCCTCTTTCTCAGCCGTCATTATCGGTGCGGTGGCGGTTGTAATGATCGTGTTTGGCGGCAACGCGGTGCAAGCCGGTACGATGACGCTCGGCGATCTGCTGATGTACATAAGTTTTACTTTTCTGCTCGCGATGCCTGTGATCGAGCTGACCTCGATCGGCACACAGATCACCGAGGCTCTCGCCGGTCTTGACCGGATTCGCGAAGTTATGTCGATGCGTACAGAAACTGATGAAGACGAAAGCCGCGAACCGCTCGGGGAAATAGCCGGCGCGATCGAATTCAAAGACGTTCACTTTGAATACGACCCCGGCGTTCCGGTGTTAAAGGACGTGTCGTTCCATGCGCCCGCCGGCACCACGACGGCGCTCGTCGGTTCGTCAGGTTCGGGTAAATCGACGATTCTAAGCCTGGTGTTGAACTTTATCCACCCGACTTCAGGCAACATTCTCATCGACGGCAAGGACCTTCAAACGGTGCGCCTCCGCGATTACCGCAGTCATCTCGGCGTTGTCCTGCAAGACAATTTTCTGTTTGACGGGACGATACTCGACAATATTCGCTTTGCTAACCCGGAAGCCGGTTTCGACGAGATCAAGAGCGTCTGCAAAACGGCAAACGCCGACGAGTTTATCGAGAAGTTTCCGAACTCCTACGAAACCATCGTTGGCGAGCGCGGCGTCAAGCTCTCGGGCGGTCAGCGCCAGCGGATCGCCATCGCCCGAGCACTGCTCGCAGATCCGCAAATTCTCATTCTCGATGAGGCGACATCGTCTCTCGACAGTGAGTCGGAGGCCCTGATACAACAAGGTTTGAACAATCTGCGTCACGGGCGAACGACCTTCGTGATCGCTCACCGTTTATCGACGATACGCTCGGCCGATCAGATCCTTGTGGTCGAAGCCGGCGAGATCCTTGAGCGAGGAACTCATGATGAACTTATCGCTATTGGACGTCGCTACAAACAGCTATATGATAAGCAGTATCGTTTTGAACAGAACCTTTTTGTAAATCCCGGTGAGGATTTTACAGGCAAGCCGCCGGAGGCTCTTGCTCAGACAAAACTTTAGAAGGAGGACCTTAATGGCCAATCAACAGAACTATTCGAATCACGTACGCTGGTTTCCGCTATTTCATTTTGTGGTGGTCCCGCTTTTGCTGCTCAACTTTTTGTCGCATATTGTCCGGCTATACCTGGCAGAGCCAGGAAGCGGTCGTAAGACGTTAGCGTTTTGGACATTGCTCAGCGTTACATTCATCCTGATGGCGCTGGCGGCACGGTTGCAGGCACTTACCGTGCAGAATCGCGTGATCCGCCTCGAAGAAAAGCTGCGTTACAAGACCGTGCTGCCCGCGGAGCTGGCTGCAACAGCCGAGGGCCTTTCGCTCGGCCAGATCATCGCACTTCGCTTTGCATCTGACGCCGAGCTGCCGTCACTGGTTGAGCGAACGTTGAGCGGCGAGTTTGCGAGGCCGAAAGACATAAAGAAAGCGGTCAAAGACTGGCGCGCCGATCATCTGCGGGCCTAGCCTATCTCGTTCTTCAGAACTTTTTGCAGGACCGGAAACCCATCAACGTTACCGGCCGATCTGTGGACGATGCGAAACATCGGCAGGATGAACGGTTCGAAGTAAGTTTTGCCGCGTACCGCCGACTGATACGAGAAGGTTCCGGCCGCCTTTAGGCAGCGCTGTAGAGTTTGCAGACGAAACTCGTGGGCGAATTCCGCTTCGTCTAGCTTTGGCAAACCGAGGGTTGTGCGCACATTTAGAAAGTATCGTCGCTTTTGTGCAAGCCACTCCGGCGAGGGAAGATCCGTGATCCGATCTAGCAGCAGAGAAACAAGATCGTAGGCAGCCGAGCCGATGCGTGCATCCTGATGGTCGATAATTCGCATTTTGTCACTGCGATCGATCATGAGATTTGCAGCATGAAAATCCCGATGACAGAGAACCGACGCGTAAGATTCCAGCTTTGCAGCAAGCTCCGCAAACTCCGCCGATAGTTTCGCGTCGGTTTCAGGTTCCAGCGGTTTTCTCTTGTAGGTTGTAAAGTAGTGTTCCTTGAAATAGTTCAGTTCCCACAAAAGCTTTTCCTTATCAAATCTTAAACGCGACGCGATCGAGTTCATTTCATGTGCGAGGCCCGTTGCCGTTTGGATCCGTGCGATCAATGTGATGGCTTCGTTGCGGATGCGGGAGCGCTGTTCGACGGTGACCGCAGACATCCTATCGCGTACAACACAATCGCCGAGATCCTCTTGAACGATCACGCCAAGCTCGCCATCAAAATCATAAATCTCAGCGACGGGCAGGCCCGCCGCGAGAAAAAGTTTTGTCACATCGAGATAGGTTTGATCGTCCGGGTCGAACGGTTCGGGATATACGCACGCGATCGCCGGCTTATCCTTCCAGTCGATGCGAAAATACTCGCGCGTCGAGGCATCGGCGGTGAGAGCCGTTGTCCCGCCGCTTTGGTTGCGAGATGCCAGGAACTGCTTGAGTCGTTCTTGGTGGTCTGACATAACAAAATATAGCGTGTGTGCGTCGCCCGCGTGTCAACAAGGGCTACTGGTGATCTCAATCAACGGAAGCCCTACTCACGTGCGGGCTACGGACATCAGTTCAGCGGCACGATGTAGTTCTCACCTTGAATATAACCCTTCAGAGCCTTCTCCGGGATCTCTTTGCACGAACGCACCATATCGGCTCGGACGATAGCCACATTCTCAAAATGTTCGCCCGGCTCGATCGTCACACCGTCGGCGACTATCGTGCGATAAAGCGTGGCGCCGTCGCCGATGGTGACGTCATCCCAGATCACAGAGTCTTTTAGGTTGACGGCGCCTGCCATGACGCAATTCCTACCAAAGTGCACATCGCCGCTCTTCATCATCGCTAAGCTGATATCGAGATAGCGGGGAATCGTCGAGAGTTCGTGCCACTCGCCCTCGGTGATGTGTACGGCGATCTTTTCGCCTTTCTTGAGCGCCGGATTGTAAAATGTCGGCACGATGTCCGAGTAAACGCCGCGCGGGATGTACTCAAAAACACGCGGCTCGAAGATGTGAATGCCCGTGAACATCATCGGCGGCACATCGGCTCCGTGCGGGTCGCGTATCTCCTGTTCCGTAAATGGATGGGCATAATCGCCAAAGCCGGTCAAAAGCGCGCCGTCAGTGTAAACCTCGGTAAAGCGTTCGCGTTTCACATTTGGCTTTAGCACCATCGTCGCGATCGCCTTCGAAGAGCGATGCACGTCAAGTGCGGCGGCGATGTCGATGTCGGTGATTATCTTGCCATTGACCACGAGAAATGTTCCGTTCTCGAGAAACGCACGGGCGTTGTCGAGAGCGCCTGCCGTGCCGAGTATTTTGGGCTCCTCAACCGTGTAGTCAATGTGCACGCCAAACTGCGAGCCGTCGCCGAGGGCGTCTTTTACTGATTGAGGTTGGTGGTGCAGGTTGACAACGACCTCGTCGATCCCGAACCGCGCGACATACTCGGCGACGTAACCGACAAGCGGCTTACCGAGGAACGGTATCGCCGGTTTTGTGCGGTCAATTGTTAATGGAAAGAGCCGCGTGCCAAAACCGGCAGCCAGGATCATTGCCTTCATAAAAGAAGAGTATAGAGTAAAGTGTCCTTAGCCCGCACGTAAGTAAAGGCTACCGTAATAATATTCTACGTCCGCCCTTAGTAACACGTGGGATCGTGTCGCCGTCAAAATTAAAATGAGGTTGCGCAAGTTCCTTCTCAACCTCAATGCCTCAGGTCGGAGCAACGCAAGTCAAGACCAATTAGAAACAGCTTCCTTCCCAGACGCCGAGCATTCGTGTTCGGCAAAAAGTGACCTCCGTGGCTAACTCCGTCCGACAAAAAAGGCCGGGGATTTCTCCCCAGCCTTAAAACTAATGGTCAAGACCAAATTAATAGACTCTCCAGTTGTTGACTGGGTAATCGCCTGATTGGCCCCATTCAAACTGATGTGTTGCTCCGTCACTCGAACGCCGGGCGTAGAAGTAATTCATTGATGGATCTGGATTTGATCTCCAAACCGCTAAATCGGTTCGGCCATCGCCGTCATAGTCGCCCTGACAAATGAAATCTCCGGGGATGCCCCACTGCTGGGGCGTATTCGGGGCGCCTCCGCCATCCGACTCGAGTATCCAGAAGTACTTAAATGTCCCGGCTCCGAAATTCGCGTTACGTGAAACTACGATGTCCTCTCGTCCGTCACCGTCATAATCGCCCGGAAGGACAAAATCACTAGACAGGCCGTACTGGAAAGTTACCGTCGCACTGTTGCTCGACCGAGATATCCAGAATATCCCAGCTCCAGCACTATTACGCTGAATAGCAGGATCGAGCCTGCCGTCTCCGTCATAATCGAGTGCGAAACCAATGTCCCCATCCTGTCCCCAAGGAAGATAGTTGACTACTGACGGGGTTGCGATGCTGGTCCAGAAAAAGAAGCTTTGCGGGCTGCCCCCGGTACCATCACGATAAACCGCGAGATCCGCCACATTGTCGTTGTTCCAGTCGCCGACGACCGATGGGTCGTCGCCACTCTGACCGTATGGTATGGTCAACACCGTGCTGTTCGAAGATCGCAGGATCCTAAACGCCGCAACCGTCGCAGCACCCGGCGAGTAAACGGTCAAATCATCGCGTCCGTCGCCGTCAAAATCCTCGTTTACGAAAAAGTCCGTATCCGTGCCAAGGTCAACTCTCGTCGGAGCCGAACCATTGTTCAAGGCCGTCCACCAGCCAACTCCGACCTGAGGGACGGCGGACTTAGCTTGGCGTTGATTGTTCCCGACCTTGTCCTTACCCGCGAAATCGTTCGCACCCATATACTCAGCCAAGGGGGCACCGTCGCCTCTCACGATGATGAAGTCGCTCCTGCCGTCGCCATTAATATCATGCGGGGCATTGGCCGGTACAGCAGCTCCGTCGACAGTCAATGTGACCGCGGAGACGGAACCCGTGTCGCCATCGCAGCCGTCACGAAATCTCAGCGTCCATGTGCCGTTTGGATTGGCGACACCGGCGAATGCCGTGTCAAGGTTTACCGTAGCTGCCGGATTTGTTGTGCCTACTCCGCCGGATATTGTTGCAGCGTATGTATTTGACGGTATTGGGTTCGTTGCCGCAACCGACCAGATATTCGGGTCGGCCGGGTTTCGAAAACCATATGGGCCCGTCAGGTCCGAGGCGGTTCCCGCGCCGGTGGCCGTGGTCGCACCTATGCGGCCAAAGACACTTGCGGTCGGGGCTCCACCTGGAGCGATCAATAGCGCTGTGACGTCGCCAGCCCAGGTATGCGTCGGACTGAATGTCAGGTTTTTGATCTCGACGTTTGACGGTGCACCGGTAATGCCTGAAACCGTAAAGGTCACATTCTTATCGACCCAGCCCGAAACGTGGCAACCGCCTGCGTTTACAGGATAATCGGGGATCGCCCCAAGCGTTCCCGCATTTGCCGGAAAATCGGCTGCAAAGACGCCATAGCCCATCAATGTGGTGCATAGGACGCTACACAGAACCGTTGCCAGTTTCAAAAGAAAAACATTCTTCATTTTCACTCCACCCAATGTTCTATACATAAGCAAACGAAACTCCTTATAAATTCTACTAGTTGAACGCGTTGTTACAGAAAACGAATATAGATCATTATCCAGTCATAAGCAAGTGAAAACCTCTGGATTGTTGGTGTTTCGACGGTCCAAACGATACGCCGAACCTGGATGTGCCATCATACGCAAATCAAATGAACAACAGACGCGAGATCATCGGTTGGATGACATACGACTGGGCGAACAGCGCCTTTTTCACCGTTGAGCCGAGCTAATCAAACGAAAAAAAAAGGGCCGAGGGTTTACGCTCAGCCCAAGATCAACAAAAAAACAAGTCGTCTAGTGGACGTTCCAACCCGGAACCGCTCCGTCGCCCTGATTTCCGTAGCCAAACGTCTGCAGGGCACCATTGCTGGATCTGCGCACGTAGTATGTGCTCATGCTCGGCGTTGTGCTTGGCCGCCAGATGGCAATGTCGGTTTTTCCGTCGCCGTCGTAATCGCCCGGAGTACGAACATCACCGGTGATTCCCCAGACCGCAAAACTAGTGTTGTTGGTTCGCGTTAGCAACCAGTAGTGCCGGTTGCCGGAAACGGTACGCGAGACCATAAAGTCATACTTTCCGTCTCCGTCATAATCGCCGGGGATGATTAAATCGGTGTTTAGGCCCCAGTTGATATATTCGATGGGCCCGCCGCCTGATTTAGCAAGGATGAACTGTGCGGCGGGCGATTGGCCCGGAGTGGTTCTCTGGATACAGAAATCGAACCTGCCGTCGCCGTCAAAATCCCCCGGATTGACAAAGAAATCGAACTGCTGGCCAAATCCCCACGGCACATACGTAATGTTGCCGCTCGGGTTTGCGTTACTTCCCTTATAAAAGAAGAAGCATTGGCCGGGACTGCCAATCGGCGGACAACGGTAGGTCGCGATATCCGATTTTCCGTCGCCGTCGTAATCGCCTGTAATCGCGGGATCATCGCCCGTTTGACCAAACGGTTCCATTCGTACAGTGCTCGTCGAGCTCTGGAGAATGTAAAAAGCCGCAACAGTCGGAGCTCCTGGTCGCCAAATCGCGATGTCAGCTTTTCCGTCTCCGTCGTAATCCGAAGGCACGATGAAGTCCGTTGTGGGTTGGCCGAAGGAGGTGATGGTGTCGGCATTGCTGATGCTGTTATTGATAAACCAAATAAGGTTAGTGCCAGGCACCAGGTCTTCAGATGCCTGCGGCGGGTTTTCTGCGAGATACCTGAGTTTTTCTCGAACTGATTCAAGGCGATAAAACTCATTTCCAGCAAGTGCCGGAGTGTTGTCGCGAACCATACTGAAATCGGTCTTGCCGTCGCCGGTGAAATCGGCATTCGGCTTGGTTAGGGCAGCCGGTCCGTCGACAGTCAATGTGACCGCGGAAACACCGCCCGTGTCGCCATCGCAGCCGTCACGAAGTCTTAGCGTCCATGTGCCGTTTGGAGCGGCGACGCCGGCGAATGCCGTGTCAAGGTTTACCGTAGCTGCCGGATTTGTTATGCCTGCTCCGCCGGATACCGTTGCCGCATATGTATTTGACGGCATTGGGTTTGTTGCTTGAACCGTCCAGATGTTCGGGTCGGCCGTGTTTCGAAAACCATACGGGCCAGCCAGGTCCGAGGCGGTTCCCGCGCCGGTCGCCGTGGTTGCACCGATGCGGCCAAAGACACTTGCGGTCGTTCCGTTAGGTGCGATCAATACCGCTGAGATGTCGCCGCCCCAGGTATGTGCCGGACTGAATGTCAGGTTTTTTATCTCGACGTTTGTCGGTGCACCGGTAATGCCCGAGACCGTAAAGGTCACATCCTTATTGATCTGGCCCGAAACGTGGCAACCGCCTGCATTTACAGGATAATCAGGGATCGCGCCAAGCGTTCCCGCATTTGCCGGAAAATCGGCTGCAAAGACGCCATAGCCCAACAATGTGGTGCATAGGACGCTAAACAGAGCCGTCGCTAGTTTCAGAAGAAAAACATTCTTCATTTTCACTCCATCCAAAGTTCTATACATAAGCAAAACAAACTCCTTTGAAATTCTACTAGTTGAAAGTGTTGTCACAGAGAACACTGCGAATATAAATCAATTTTTAGTCACAGGCAAGCGGAAACCATTGGAACTGTTAGGTTTCGCCAGTGCCGAACGATGCGGCGAACCTGGCTGTGGTATCATACGCCAATCGAATGAACAACAGACGCGAGATCATCGGCTGGATGACATACGACTGGGCGAACAGCGCCTTTTTCACCGTTGTCGTAGGCGTGCTCGTCGGGCCGTATCTTTTGAGTCTCGCCGAAAGGGCAGTTGGCCCCGACGGCGTCGTGCTCGACCTCTTTGTATTTCAGGTCACGCCAAAAGGTTTGCCCGCATTCTGTACGGCGGTGTCCGTAATCTCGATGGTCGCCATGCTGCCCGTGCTCGGTGCGATCGCCGATTATACCCATCTCAAGAAGTCGATGATGGCCGTGTTCTGCTACATGGGCGTGGTCGCGGGTGCCCTGCTGTTCTTTGTGACCGACAGCTATGTTGCGTGCAGCTTGCTTTTTATCGTCGGCAACATGAGTTTTGCCGCCGCGAATGTTTTTTACAACGCCTTTCTCATCGACATCACGACAGAGGACCTCCGCGATAAGGTCTCGAGCTACGGTTATGGCGCCGGTTACCTGAGTGGCTTTGTTGTCCTCGTGCTCAACTTGATCTTCTTAAAATACGCGGGTGATTGGTTTGGTATCTCGACCGGGACGGCGGTGAGAATATCGTTCCTGTTCGCATCTCTTTGGTGGGGAGCGTTCGCCGTCGTTACGTTCTTTTTAGTCAAAACCCGCGGCGCCGAAAAGGAAGTTCCGCATGACAAGAATCTCGTGACGGTCGGCTTCTCTGAGGTCTGGGCCACGCTAAAGGAACTGCGGCGGCTTCGCTACACGATGCTCTTCCTCGTCGCGTATCTTTTTTATAACGACGGTATACAGACCGTGATACTACAGTCGTCGGTGTTCATCTCGTATGAGCTATTCACGTCGAAAGGCCTCGCCGAAGATCCGGCGTTCTTGATCACGATCTTTGGCGTCGCGCAGATCTCGGCGTTTGCCGGTGCTCTTATCTTCGAACGCATCGCGCGTGTGATCGGCGCAAAACGCACTATCATCGTCGCACTCGTCGTCTGGTGCGGCATCGTGATTTACGCGTACGGATTTTTCGAGTCGAAGGTGCAAGCTTACATTATGGGCGGTGCCATCGGTGCGGTGCTCGGCGCGGCACAGGCGTTGTCGCGTTCACTCTATTCACAGATGATACCGCGCGGGCGCGAGGCGTCATTCTTCGGTCTCTATGAGATCTCTGAAAAGGGAACTTCGTGGATGGGGCAGTTGATGTTCACTATCATCGTCGGGGCAACCGGATCGTTCCGCCACGCGATCCTCGGGTTGATCGTGTTTTTTATCGTCGGCACCATCGTACTCCTATTCACCGACACAAAACGCGCGATCCATGAGGCGGGAAATCTCACGCCTGAAGAAGCACACGAGTCGCACAGCCCAGACGTGCCGTAGGGCACGCAAAGAGTCGCACACGCCGAACTGACACGAACCTACTTCTTCGTTATAATTATCCTCGCAATGAGTTCAACTGAGAGAATAGTCACGATCTTTGGCGGGTCAAAGTGCGCACACGATTCGACCGAGTATATTGAGGCAAAGGCGCTTGGAAGACGCCTTGCCGAAGCCGGGTTCACGATCTGCACGGGTGGGTATCTCGGCGTTATGGAAGCAGCCTCGCGCGGCGCAAGAGAGGCCGGCGGACGCGTTTACGGCATCGTGATGAACCAGTTCAAACACGAGCCTAATCGCTGGCTGACGGATAAGGTCGCGACCGATCATTTTTACGATCGGCTGCAAAATTTGATCACACGCAGTGTCGGTTTTGTAGCGCTTCGTGGCGGCATGGGCACCGTGACGGAGATCTCGCTGGTCTGGAACAAACTCATGACCGGCGTGCTCGCCAACCGCCCGCTCGTCCTTGTAGGCGATTGCTGGAAACCTGTCGTCAAATGCTGGCAAGAACATCTAGTCGTGAGCGACAGCGAGGTAACGATGATAAATTTTGCCGATGACGCAGAGGGAGCCGCGAAGATCATTATCGAGAGATCTCAAGGAGTTGCAGTATGATTTGCCCAAGTTGCAGCGCTTCGCTAATGGACGGAGCAAAATTTTGCGGTTCGTGCGGTCTTACTTTGCACGCATCCGCGCCAAATCCTCAACCACGACCACCGCAACCAAGTTATCAAGCCGCGCCGCCGCAAAGCTCGGGCGGGGCATTTCGCTTTGACGCCGACGGTCGAGGGCAAGGACGCGGTTACACGTGGGAGATCCAGCATCAGGGAGCGTTCGCACTCGCCGTCGTCACACTTCAACCTGAGCAGACGATCGCCGCCGAGGCGGGAGCGATGGTGTCGATGTCGGCGAATGTCGAGCTTCATTCCGAGATGAAGGGCGGTGTTTTCGGTGCACTAAAACGCGCCGTCGGCGGCGAATCCGCGTTTGTGTCGACCTTTACAGCTCGCGGCGGTCCGGGCGAAGTGACGCTTGCGCCCGGTGCTCCGGGTGACGTGGCGGGGATCGAGATGCAGAACCAGACGTTCATGGTTCAATCGAGTTCTTATCTCGCTGGCGATACATCGCTCGCAGTCGATACAAAATTTGGCGGCGCGAAATCGTTCTTCGGGGGCGAAGGCCTATTTGTTCTCAGCGTGTCCGGCAGCGGCCTGCTGCTTGTTTCCTCTTTCGGTGCGATACATCGCCGCACGCTGCGGCCCGGCGAACAGTACGTGGTTGACACCGGTCACCTCGTCGCGTGGGAGGGCCACATGCAGTACAACCTGCGAAAGGCGGCAAAAAGCGGTTACCTGCGCAGCTTTTTGAGTGGCGAGGGAATGGTCGCCGAATTCACAGGTCCCGGCGAGATACTCGTTCAAACGCGCAATCTTGCGGCTTTCGCAAGCATGCTCAAACCCTTCTTCCCGTCGCAAGGCGGCGGCAGCGGGTTTAGTTTTGGAAGCTAAGGACTAGCTTTCGAAGCGCCGTGTCCGTAGCCCACGTGTCGGTTGCGACCTGCGGGCTACGGACTCATCACCATGACCACATCTGGACAAAAAACCTCAGAGCGTAGATTAAGGGCCACATCGGTTTCTCGCGGCATCGGCGTCGGTCAGGTTTTCTACTTTGCCCCGGTTTCGCGGCGTGTGATCCACGCTGACATCGATGAAGAAGATATCCCCGCCGAGATCGAACGCCTGACAGAAGCAGTTCGTTCGGCAAAGTTAAAGATCAACAACCTCGCAAAGCAGCAAAACAGCACGAGCAGCGTGTTCGGCGCGCACCTGCTCATCGTTGACGAATCGTCGTTCATTGGTGATATCGAAGCCGTCATTCGCGACCGACGCGTCAACGCGGAGTGGGCCGTCCGGCTGATCTCGGAGCACCGCCGAAAACGTCAAACCTCGGTTGCGGAGGAGAGCTTTCGGGAAAAGGCGAGCGACATCGTCGATGTTGCAGAACACCTTATCACCGAACTAACCGGCTCTATCGACAGCGAATGGGCAGCACCGCCGGAGGCCGTAATTGTCGCCCGCGAACTTCGCCCGTCGAACATAGTGCTTATCGCAAAAAGCCTGCCGGCGGCGATCATCACCGAACGCGGCGGTTGGACCTCACACGCGTCGATCCTCGCACGTGAATTGAGGATTCCGATGGTCACGGGACTGAACGAGATCCAGTCGAAACTGGCAAATCGCGACAACGTGATCGTCGATGCCGTTAACGGCGAGGTCATAGTCGATCCCGACCTCTACACGATCGAGACATTCAGAACGATAAATATAGAACGCGATGTTGCCGAGGAATACGTGGCCGCGCCGCAGCATTCGTGCGTAACACGTGACGGAACGGAGATAGTCATTCGCGCCAACGCGGAATCCGCTGCCTTTTACGAAACGGCTCGACACGCCGGCGCCGTGGGCATCGGGTTGTTTCGCTCCGAATCGTTGATACGAGCTGCGGGGCAGATCCCCAGTGAGGATGAACAATATGAGTCTTATTTGACGATCGCCGAGGCCGTCGGTGATGACGGCGTTCGGATTCGAACATTCGACATTGGGGTTGAACAGTTTTCTGCGGACGGTGGGCTGCCCGAGAGTAATCCGTCTCTGGGATTACGATCCATTCGATTGAGCTTGACCGAGCCTGAGTACTTTCGCGTCCAGATCAGCGCTCTGCTGCGTGCGTCAGCCGAGCACGAGATCGACATTATCCTTCCAATGGTCACGGGCCTCGACGAGATCCTTGAGGCGCGAGAGTTGATAGATGCGGAACGAGAAAAGCTGATCGACGCAGACATTCCTGTCGGAGCACCGCGGCTCGGTGTAATGATCGAGGTTCCGTCGGCCGTGCTAACGTCGCTTGAGATCGCTGAGAATGTCGATTTTCTCTGTCTTGGGACGAACGACCTGGTCCAATACCTGCTCGCCGTTGATCGCGACAACGAGGCGGTAGCCGCCTTGTACCAAACTCTCCACCCGGCGGTTTTTCGCGCGGTGAAACAGGTTATCTCGGCAGGTGACACGACGGGTAAACCGGTGATCGTGTGTGGCGAAATGGCCGGCTCGCCGTTTTATGTTCCTCTGCTGATCGGCGCCGGAGCTCGCGAACTGAGCGTGAACATCAACTCGATCCAGAACCTTCGCCACCTTATCGACGGGATTACCGTCGGAGAATGCGCGACCCTTTTCGAACATGTTATGCACTCAAAGACGGCGGACGAAGCCGAGAACGAACTTCGCGGCTTTTACCTCGAAAACTGGAGTGACCTCTTTCCACAGGATCTTCTCAGCGCAAAACATCGTTAATTTTTTCAAAAAAAACTAAAATCTCGCCGCTTTTGCCTCTTTATTTAGGCGTAATGCCGGCTTGCCCGCCAGTTTTGCACATTAGGATAAAGTGCTTTTGCAAAAAAATGTTTAGACTTCGAGTGCCAGATCTTTCCAGCGTCGTCCTTGCCTCGTTATGGCTCGGCGTGAACTGTGTATCGGCGTTTTCGCAGCGAAACAACCCGTACGCATCTAATCCGAATCCGCAGGTCGAGCAGCGGGATCAGGCCACCGTGCAGGCACAGCCGAGGCCCATCGCGACAGTGCAGCCCGTTGTCATCCCCGTGGGCGACAAGCGAACGACGATCGCTCGCAGACAGCCGATGATGGCGAACGCACCGACGGAGAACTCTAAGCCGTTGACCGAAATTTATCGCGTCGGCGCAGGAGATGTGCTCTTTGTAAATTTAAAAAATGCACCAAAAGCGGGCGGATACTACACTGTGCGACGCGATGGAACAATAGATTTTCCGCTTGCCGGTGAGAGCCCGTCAGTGACGGGCAAGACGGTCGAACAGATCGAGGATGCGCTCGCCGCGACGATCGTCCTTTATGCAGATCCGCAGATCGAGGTGAAGATTCGCGAGTACGGTAGCCATAAGGTCACAGTCTCGGGTATGGCCGAGCGTGTCGGTGATAGAAGTTTGACGCGCGAGGCGATCCCATTGTTTGCCATCCGCGCGGAGGCGTTTGTAATGGTTGCCGCGACGAAAGTGAACATACGACGCGGCGAGATGTCTCAGGTCGAAACCTACGATCTCAATGACGAGCGAACAAACGAGATCCTTGTCTATCCTGGCAATTCTGTTGAGTTCACAGCCGACGGACAACGGTCCGGGCTGTCGACAAGCAGATTTGTTTATATTGCGGGCGAGGTCAATCTAACCGGACAGAGAGAATATACCGAAGGCATGACCTTGTTCCAGGCCGTGACAGCCTCGGGCGGCGTAAAAGGTAATCCGAAGAGGGCAACGCTTCGCCGGAAAGGTGATAAAGGAGTGCTGAATGTCGTCGAATACAATTTGCGCTCTATCAGGGACGGCAAAGCGACCGACCCGGTGATCGCACCGGGCGATATGATCGAAATAACAAACTGAAGTTGTTTGCAATATCCTATTTGTATGTTCAACAATTTTTGTTATAATCTCGAAGCCTTGCAATGAAGCGCGTCGGGTGATCGCTTTCCCGATTTATCGGGAGAGAGGAAAGTCCGAACACCGAAGGGCAGCGAGCCGGTTAACGGCCGGGTCCCGATTTATCGGGAACGACAAGTGCAACAGAAAGGAAACCTGTCCCGATTCGTCGGGACGATGGGTGAAACGGTGAGGTAAGAGCTCACCGGCGTGTCTGGTAACAGATGCGGCCAGGTAAACTCCTCGCGGTGCAAGATCAAATAGGGAATCGCTAATTCTCGTGCGGCCCGCACGAAGTCCCGATTTATCGGGACGGCAGATTCCGGGTAGATCGCCAGAGCCGGACAGTAATGTACGGCCCAGATGAATGATCACCGTCCCGAGTTATCGGGATAACAGAATTCGGCTTAAAAGGCGTGCTTCATTGTGCAGGTATCGAAGCTTTCGCTGAACATTAAGGAGATTTTTTATGGCAAACCGTAAAGGGGTTTTTATTGGTGCGTATGTGCCCAACGAGTTAAAGGAATCGCTCCGCCGTCGTGCGGCCCTCGAACATCGCACGCTTTCGCAAGAGATAACGCGAATCCTCGTTGAGGCGGTTCATGGTAAGGGGTTGCCCACGGGCAGCGTCGACCGTCGCGGGACGGCTGCCGTGCCGCGTCGCCGTGCAACCGATCCACCGATCCGCCGCCGGGCCGAAGACTTACCGTATATCGCGCCCGAAGGCAAGAAAAAGTAAGCTCTGACAGATTTTTACGCGAGTGCCGCCGTCGATAAAACCGAGGCGGCGCTTTTTTGCGCCCACGCGTGTCTGCTAACATCGGTGTCGATGGATAAGAATACGATTCTACTTATGATTATCGCACTCCTTGTGGGTCTGATCGGTGGCTTTCTGCTCGCAAACTCAATGAATCGCTCTGAGATCAACGCGCTTCGCGCCTCAGGCGGACGACAAAGCTCTCAACCTGCGCAGAGTAACCAGATCACCCCACAGGAGCAGACGCTAACCGATGCTGAGCTAAAGGCGAAGATCGCCGAAGCTGACAAAAGTCCCTCGAATTTCGCGTTTCAAAAAGATCTCGGAATCGCTCTCTATCGCTACGCGGCGATGAAGCAAGACGTCACGATCCTCGGTGAAGCTCAGCGAATTTTAGAACGGGCATATTCGCTGAACGGCCGGGATTTTGACGTGCTGGTCGCGCTCGGGCATTCGTATTTTGATCTCGCGTTTGATAAGAAAGATGGCGCAGGATTTCAAAAGGCGCGAGAGATATACGCAAACGCGCTGCAAGTGAAGCCCGACGACCCGGATATTCAAACCGATATTGGCATTTCATACTTTTGGCAGCCGTCGCCGGACTATGCCAAGGCGGTCGCGGCCCTCGAGAAGGTGGGCGCGGCAAATCCCGCGCACACACGCTCGATGCAGTACCTGGCGCGCAGCCATATCAAGCTCGGCAAGATAGCCGACGCAGAAAAAGTCGCCGCAAAGATAAAAAGCATTAACCCAAATCAGGACGGTCTCGCCGAGTTAAACTCGGAGATCGCCGCCGCAAAAAGCGGTAACGCTCAATGAGAGAGATCCTCATCATTCTCGTCGTCATTCTCGTCCTGCTTGCGCTGACAGCGTTAAAATACCGCAAGCAGATCGCAGGGTTGATCGGAGTAGCCAGGATGTTGAAGGATGCGAAGGACGCGGTGCGACAAAACTCGATTCAAGGCGAGGACGCCCGGAGCGTATCGCTCGTAAACTGCGCAAAGTGCGGCGTCTGGGTGCCGCAGGACAAGGCGATAAAGATTCGTGACGGCTACTTTTTTTGCTCAGATAGGTGCGTCAAAACCCGCGTCACATAAACGTTCCCAGATACCAGGCGATCACGCGATCGCCAACAAGCAGCGAAACGATCGAGCCGATCCCGAGGAAGATGCCAAACGGAATTTGCGTTTGAAGGTCCCTGTCTTTTTGCCGCGCCAATACAACTATGCCGATGATCGCTCCCGCCAACGCGCCGGCAAAGATAGTTAACAGACTCAGACGCCATCCGAGCAGAGCGCCGACGCCAAGCATCATCTTTACATCGCCGAGACCCATCGCATCGACACCGCGAAGCGCCTTCCAGATGGCGCCGACAAGCCACAGGGAGCCTCCGCCGACCAGCGCTCCGAGCAACGCACCGGCCAAACTAACAAGCCATGCCGGCTGACCTTCTAGGCTACTTATCGGAGCAAACGTCGTATCCGAGAATACGTGGCCGAAAGCGATCGGATAAACAACTCGGACCAGCAACGCAAACACAAAAAGCGGGTACGTGATGACATTCGGCAAGATCATGTGTTCAGCGTCGATAAAAACGAGAGCGATCATCGTCGAGACAAACACCAGTGCGATCGGCAAAAACGGAACGAGGCCGAACTGCATGAACACGATCAGGAACAGCAGGCCGGTGAGAGCTTCGATGGTCGGATAACGCCATGAGATCGGCACTTTGCAGCTCGCACATTTGCCGCCGAGCATTATCCAACCGATGACGGGCACGTTATGCCACGGCTTTATCCTGGTGCCACATTTAGGACATTTTGAGGACGGAAGTAGCGATAATTCGTTCGGTACGCGATGAATGACGACATTCAAAAAGCTGCCGATGCACGCACCGATGACGAAAATCAATAAGTAGATAACAAGGTCGTTCAAGGTTGTGTAATTTAATGCTCTAGTGTTTTCCTAGCAAAGAACCGAATCTTAATTTATCATATTGTTACGACAAGTGCCTGAAAGGAGAGAACATAACAGTTGAAACCAACAGACATAGCCAACCCTGAATATTTTCACAAGGTAGTCGACTGCCAGTACGCGTGTCCCGCTCATACGCCGGTGCCAGAGTACATACGGCTGATCGCCGAGGGCAAATACACCGAGGCCTACATGATCAATTGGGACTCGAACGTGTTTCCCGGCATCCTGGGCCGAACGTGCGACCGTCCATGTGAACCTGCCTGCCGGCGCGGCCGCATAGATGAAGAGCCGGTCGCCATCTGCCGTCTAAAACGCGTAGCCGCCGACAATCGCGACGATGTTATTCCGTTCATGCCAACAGGACCATTCAAGCCGAACGGCAAGAAGGTCGCTCTTATCGGCGGCGGGCCGGCAAGTTTGACTGTCGCTCGCGATCTGGCTCCGCTTGGCTATGAAATTCACCTCTTTGACGAACAGATCAAGGGAGGCGGGTTTATGCTCTCGCAGATACCGGCATTTCGCCTGCCCGAAACGGTTTTGGACGAAGAGGTCGACTACATCCTACGGCTCGGTATCCATACACATTTCAAACATTACGTATCGTCGCTTAAGGGAGTACTTGAAGAGGATTACGATGCCGTATTCGTCGGCACCGGCGCACCTCGGGGTCGCGATCTGCCCGATTTGCCGGGTCGACAAGAGGGAGGCGCGAACATTCATATCGGCATCAATTGGCTCGGCAGCGTTGCCTTTGAGCATACGAACAAGATAGGCAAAACCGTGATTGTCCTAGGCGGCGGCAACACGGCGATGGACTGTTGCCGCACGGCGCGACGTCTCGGCGGCGAAGACGTTAAGGTTATTGTTCGTTCGCCCTTTGCCTCGATGAAAGCCAGCCCGTGGGAAAAAGAGGACGCGATGCACGAGGACATCCCGATCATCGACAACCACGTGCCGAAGTCGTTTGTGATCGAAGACGGCAGGCTTACGGGAATGACTTTCGAAAAAGTTGAGGCCAAATACGACGAGAATGGCAAACGCACCCTTGTGCCCACCGGCGAGCCCGAAGTCTTCTTCCCGGCCGACGACGTTCTGATCGCGGTCGGCCAGGAAAACTCATTTCCGTGGATAGAGCGCAACATCGGCGTTGATTTCGACAAATGGGAAATGCCGGTCGTTGATAAAACTACATTCCAATCCACGCACCCCAAAGTCTTCTTTGGCGGTGACGCGGCTTTTGGGCCGGAAAATGTGATCACGGCGGTCGCACACGGCCACCAAGCCGCCGTCTCGATCGATCTGCTTTGCCACAAAAAGAATTTACTCACCGAACGCCTCGACCCGATGGTCAATCTCGTCTCGCAAAAGATGGGCATCCACGAATGGGCGTACGACAGCGAGATCGACGAATACGACCGCCTCGTCGTGCCGCAGGCTCCAAAGACAAA
>JBJXFZ010000090.1:0-15608 GCA_046154245.1 Pyrinomonadaceae bacterium | reverse complement strand
GTCTTGAAAAAGGTGATCGCCGAGTTTGAAGGTAAGATTCGTTTCGTCGTTCGCGACTTTCCGCTCGAGTCCATTCACGAGAATGCATTTGCCGCAGCACGCGCCGCCGCGGCCGCAAATGCCCAGGGCAAGTTCTTCGAACTTATCGAGCTCCTCTACAAGAATCAGGAAGCCCTTGACCCGGCAAGTTTGAAAAAATACGTTGCGGAAATTGGTTTGAACCCGGCGCAATTTGAGATAGACTTTAACTCGCCAAAGGTCGTGGAAGAAATCCGCAAGGACGTCGCTGACGGCGACGCGCTCGGCATCAGTTCTACGCCGACGATCTTCGTTAATGGTCGGCGCGTTAGGCATCTGTCGCTCGATGGCTTTAGATCAGCCATCGAACGTGCGTTAGCAAAATAGACTTTTTATGCGGTTGATGATCGTAATTCTGACATTGATGCTGTGTTTTGCCTGCTCGGACGGGACAAACAACACGACTCCGAAGCCTGCGAATAACAACACGACGACAAAAACCGGCCCGCTGCCGGTTCACGGTTACGAAGTTGTAAAAAGCTATCCGCACGACGGTCAGGCGTTCACACAAGGGTTGTTTTTTCACGACGGCTTTCTTTACGAGAGCACGGGGCAAGAAGGCAGGTCGCAGATACGAAAGGTCGAGATCGAGAGCGGTAAGGTTTTGCAAAAGTGGGACCTGCCCCGTGACGAATTTGGCGAAGGCTCGACGCTGATCGGCGATAAGATCTACATGGTCACCTGGCAGGACGGCGTCGGACGCGTTCTCAATCTCGCCGATTTCAAATTACTCCGCGAATTTTCTTACATCGGTGAAGGCTGGGGACTGACAAACGACGGCACGAATTTGATCATGAGTGATGGTTCCCACATCCTGAAATTTATTGAACCTGGTGGTTTTACATCGGTGAAAAAAATGCCTGTGTTTCAATCTAATGGCAAGCCTCTCTTTTTACTCAACGAACTCGAATTTGTAAATGGTGAAATTTGGGCGAACATTTGGCACTCAGAACAATCTGAGACCAACACTACACAAGGCACGTTCCCCAATATCGCGAAACCTAATTACATTGCACGGATCAGCCCGGCCAGCGGAAACGTCGTGGGGTGGATCGACCTGGCCGGTATCTCGCCCGACGATCAGCGACGTGATAGCGAAAACACGCTCAATGGAATCGCATACGACGCCGCAGGCGAGCGCATTTTCGTCACCGGTAAAAACTGGAAAAAGCTGTACGAGATAAAGATCAAACCCGCTCAGTAAGATGGCCGACGATCACAAATTCTTTATGACTCGTGCGATCGAGTTAGCTCGCGCCGGCATCGAGCACGATCTCGGCGGGCCGTTTGGCTGCGTAGTTGTAAAGGACGGCCGCGTTGTTGGCGAGGGCAACAACCAGGTTACATCGACAAACGATCCGACGGCTCACGCAGAGATCATCGCTATCCGCGAGGCGTGTCGGTCGTTAAGTTCATTTCAGTTAGATGGCTGCACGATCTACACTTCGTGCGAACCGTGCCCGATGTGTCTCGGCGCTATCTATTGGGCGAGGCCGGAAAAAGTTTTTTACGCATGCACCCGCGATGACGCAGCGGCCATCGGTTTTGACGACGACTTTATCTACGAGGAACTTGTAAAAGCCAACACTGCGCGCGAGATGGCCATGCAGAACATTATGCGCGATGAAGCGCTGGCCGTGTTCAACGAATGGTCGGCAAAACCGGACAAGGTCGAGTACTAGCTCTCATTTATTGGTTGTCAGGATCAGTTGTTCGGAGGGCTTTTTCCGAAATAACTGAGAATTTTCGAACTGATATCTGATTACGCGAAATGAAATTCATCCTAAACGAAGAGACGATCTCGACCGACCTGCCGACGGGCTCGACGGTGCTCGATTTTGTTCGCTATCACAAAAATCTAAAAGGCACGAAGATCGGCTGCCGCGAAGGCGATTGCGGAGCGTGCACGATACTCGTCGGCGAGCTTGTAGATGACAAAGTGGGCTATCGCACGATGACCTCGTGCCTGATGCCGCTCGCAAACGCCGCCGGAAAACATGTTGTTACTATCGAAGGTATAAATCCTGCTGACGGAAGTTTAACGCCCGTCCAGCAGGCGATGGTCGACGAAAGCGGGACGCAGTGCGGCTTTTGCACCGTCGGCTTTGTGATGTCGCTTACGGGATTTACGCTGGGAACGCCGGCGCCCTCGCCGGCTCTTGTCGATCAAGCAATCTCCTCAATCGACGGCAACATCTGCCGCTGTACAGGTTATAAGTCGATCGAACGCGCGGCTTGCAAGGTCAGTGAACAGGTAACAGTGGACAGTGAACAGTTCGTTCCCAAAGTCTTTGCAGGCATCTCTGATCGCCTGCGCAGAATAAACTCAGAGATTCCGCAATCTGCAATCCGCAATCCGCAATCTTACGTCGGCGGCGGCACTGACGTTTACGTCCAAAAGCCTGACGCGATGGCTGAAACGGTAACGACTCCGTTGTTTTATGACAACGAACTTCGCGGGATTCGCGACGCGGGCGAATTCATCGAGATAGGCGCTTCCGCTACAGTAACCGACCTGCTCGAATCTGACTTGATGAACGCCGCTTTCCCCGATCTTTACAAACACTTAAAGCTCGTCTCATCAACGCCGATCCGCAACATGGCAACCCTGGCGGGCAACTTCGTCAACGCCTCGCCGATCGGCGACATGACCGTATGGTTCCTCGCTCTCGACGCCGAGATCACATTAAGCTCCCCTCCTTACGAAGGAGGGTTGGACGCCGCTTCGGTGGACGGGGTGGTTCTTTCACGGGCAATGACGCTGCGTGACCTCTACCTCGGCTACAAACAACTCGCCAAACAACCCGACGAGATCATTACAAATATCAGATTCAAAAGGCCGACCGGCGATTTTCGCTTCAACTTTGAAAAGGTCTGTAAACGCACTTTTCTCGACATCGCGACGGTCAACACGGCAATCTCGCTGACTTGCTCCCCTCCTTACGAAGGAGGGGTGGCCGAAGGCCGGGGTGGTTCTCTCGCCAGGATTGAAGACGCCCACATCGCCGCAGGCGGCGTCGCGCCGATTCCGTTGTATTTAAAACAGACCTCTGAGTTTTTGCGTGGCAAAGAAATTACAGAAGAAACTATTGTCGCCGCAAACGAGATCATCCAATCCGAGATCTCGCCGATCTCCGACGTGCGCGGGACTGAAGAGTACAAACGGCTGCTGCTGCGCCAACTTTTCCGAGCCCATTTTGTGGAGCTATTTGAAGAATGATTCACCACAGAGACACAGAGAGCACTGAGAATGGGAAAAAATCAACTCAGCGTCCTCTGTGTCTCTGTGGTGAAATTTTCTTAAGATGAAAAACATCGACTCACATTCACACGTTCGCGGCGAGAGTATTTATCTCGATGACATTCCGCTCGTTGAGGGGACGTTGTTTGCGTGTGTTTTTGATTCGCCCGTTGCTCATGGAAAGCTGAAAAGTATCGACACGGGCGAGGCTGAACGAAGCGAAGGCGTGTTTCGAGTCATCATCGCCAAAGACATCATTGGCGAGAATCAGATCGGCGGCATTGTGCCGGACGAGCCGCTGCTTGCCGATGGCGAAGTCCATTTCGTCGGTCAGCCGATCGCGATCGTCGTTGCAGCGTCGGAAGAATTAGCCCGCAAAGCCGCAAAGAGGATAACGGCGGACATCGAGCCGCTTGAGATCGTGACCGACCCGCGTGTCGCGGCGGCAAAAGGCTCTCTTATCGTGCCGCCAAAGAAGTTTGTACTTGGCGACACAGTGGACGCGTTCAAAACTTGCGAGTACGTGTTTGAGGGGCGCACCGAGCAAAACGGGCAAGAACATCTCTACATCGAGACGCAAGGCGCGTATGCCGTCCCGACGGAGTACGGTGGTTTAAGAGTCTATTCATCGACGCAGGGACCGACGGCGGTTCAGCGTGCCGTGTGCCGCGTGACCGGTTTGCCGATGCACGCGGTCGAGGTCGATGTTCAGCGGCTCGGCGGTGGTTTTGGCGGTAAAGAGGACCAGGCAAACGCGTGGGCCGGCATCTGCGCCGTTGCGTGTCAGATCACAAAGCGGCCAGCAAAATACGCGCTTCACCGAATGGAAGACATGCGCATGACCGGAAAGCGTCATCCGTATTCGTCGGATTATAAGATCGGCCTCGACCGGGATTTGAAGATCGTCGCTTACGAGGCGACGTTCTATCAAAACGCAGGCGCCGCGTGCGACCTCTCGCCGCCGGTGCTGGAGCGCACACTGTTTCACTGCACGAACAGCTATTACATACCGAACGTCACCGCGACCGCGTACTGTTGCCGTACGAACCTGCCGCCGAACACTGCGTTTCGCGGGTTTGGCGGGCCCCAAGGAATGTTCGTCATCGAGTCGGCTATAGCCCACGCCGCCGAGAAGCTCGGTGTCGCGGCGGCCGAAATTCAGCGAGCGAATCTGATCAATGACGGCGACGAGTTCCCATACGGCCAGATCGCCGAGAGCGAAGCAATCACATCGTGGACACAGGCTAACGATGAATACGATTTTGCGGCGCTGCAAAACGAAGCTGACGACTTTAACGCGTCGTCAAAATATTTCAAGAAAGGCGTCGCAATGATGCCGGTGTGCTTTGGCATCTCGTTTACAAAGACGCCGATGAACCAAGCGCGCTCGCTCGTGCATGTTTATACCGACGGCTCGGTTGCGGTCTCGACCGGCGCGGTCGAGATGGGCCAGGGCGTGAATACAAAGATCGCTCAGGTAGCGGCGAAGATGTTTGGACTCAGCATGCGTGACATTAAAGTTCACACTACCAATACTTCGCGTATCGCAAACACCAGCCCGACGGCAGCGTCCGCCGCTGCCGATCTCAACGGCAAAGCGACGCAGTTAGCATGCGAGACGATTCGCGCTCGACTTTTCGACGTCGCAAAAGACCTCGTCGAGGCGGCGAGTGTAAATGATCTTTCGCTCGACGACGGCTACGTTTATCGCAACGGAGAACGGACATCGCTCGCGTGGGCTTCGCTTGTCATGGAAGCGCATCTTCAGCGCGTAAACCTGAGCGAACACGCGCACTACGCGACGCCGGGTATTGGTTTTGATTGGACGACAGCGAAAGGACATCCGTTTGCGTATCATGCGTACGGTACGGCGATCGTCGGCGTGACGGTCGATTGTCTTCGCGGGCGTTACGAGGTCGATTACGTAAAGTGTTGTCACGATTTTGGCACGTCGATGAACGAGGCCGTTGATCTCGGCCAAATCGAAGGCGGTATTGTCCAGGGCATCGGCTGGATGACGATGGAAGAGGTTGTGTACGACGCCGACGGTCGACTTCGCTCGAACGCTCTCTCGACCTACAAGGTGCCCGACATCTATTCGGTGCCCAAAGAGATCGCAGTCTTGCCGCTAGAAACCACGCGCGACAATCTCGCCATATTCAACTCAAAAGCCGTCGGCGAGCCGCCGCTCATGTACGGCATCGGCGCATATTTTGCGATCCGCAACGCCGTCAGGGCCTTTGCCGACTGCTCGCCAGCATTCGATCTGCCATTCACACCGGAAAAGGTTTTGTTGAATCTCTATTCAATGGATTGATTCAAACAGGACGAACAGGATCGACAGGATGCTTTTCGCGTATCCATCCTGCTCATCCTGTGTATCCTGTTCCAAGTCTGCGGTAAAATTGGCAAGTGTCCAAAGAACTTGAACTCTGGCAATTTGTACGTACTCGACTGGAAAGGGACGAGTGCATAATGTTGCTCGTCGTCGCGACGAGCAGCGGCTCGAGCCCGGGGCGCGCGGGTTACAAGATGGCGGTCGCTGTGGACGGCGAATTGTGCGGCAGCATCGGTGGCGGCGTGATGGAAGTCGCACTGGTCGAAGCGACCAAACGGAAAACGGATAACGGAAAGCGGAAAACGACAAAGATCGTCGAGCAGGTCCATCAGAAAAACGTTCCAAACTCGAGTGGAATGATCTGTTCGGGCCGACAGACGGTTATCGTAAAACAACTTGACGTAGGTGATCTCGGCGCGGTCGACGCCATCATCGACTGCCTCGAACAGCGGAAACCCGCGGCACTTGAGATCTCAGATGCGAAATTTCAACTTATTGAAAACACACGAGATGACTCGCGGTTCTACTCTTCTAAAACAAGCGAGACCAAATTCACTTATCAGGAAAGAGTTGGTTACAAGCACAATTTGTTCATTATCGGCGGCGGCCACTGCGCGCTCGCCTTGAGCGAGGTAATGTCGCGGCTGGGTTTTCACATTTCGGTCTTTGACGATCGACCAGACTTGAATACGATCGAGAAGAATAGATTTGCAAACGAGATCACTGTTATTGACTCGTACGAGAAAATAGCCCATCACGTCCCGTCGGGAGGCGACAGTTACGTCGTCGTGATGACGATCGGCTACAAGTTTGACGAGATCGTGATTCGCAGGCTGTTCGATAAGAACTTCAGATATTTCGGCGTACTCGGAAGCCGTGCAAAGATGAAAACCCTGCTGAAAGCCCTCGACGACGACGGCCTAGATCGAGATCGAATCGCAAGCATCCATACGCCCGTCGGCCTCGCGATCAACAGCCGCACGCCTGAGGAGATCGCCGTGTCCATCGCCGCCGAAATAATTGCAGTTAAAAATTCGTAACCCGCCGCAAATCACACATGCGGCCGCCGTTCATGTGCTAGAATCGTTTCGCAAAAGGACAAACGGGCGCGGCAAATGGACATTCAAGAGATTCCTAAACCCAGAAAACGCAGTAATTTACGCAAGCTCGTCGGCCGCGAATACTACACGGCCAGGCGGCGGTTAAAATGGCTCGCGATGGCGCGTGAATTCGCACGCCCGGACCACGGCAAAAAACTCGAACACATAATTTTCACCCACCGCTCGATGATGCTTCGACCGCTTCGCGATGTCGAGATGTATTTGCAATACAACAAGGTCACGAACTTGCGACTTGCGATCGCTCCGCTAAACGGGGTCGTAATTCGCCCCGGCGCGATGTTTTCGATCTGGCGGCTAGTCGGTCGCCCGACGGCGCGGCGCGGATTTCTCGATGGGCTCGTCCTTCACAATGGCCGCATCGAAAAAGGCATCGGCGGCGGCCTCTGCCAGCTCGGCAACTTGCTGTACTGGATGGCACTGCACTCACCGCTGACAATTGCCGAGCGTTACCGTCACGGCTTTGACGTGTTTCCGGATATCAATCGCACGATTCCGTTTGCGTGCGGAGCGACGCTCGCCTACAACTACATCGACCTGCAGCTTAGAAACGACACATCCGACACATTTCAGATAAATCTCTGGCTCGACGATGAATATCTGAACGGCGAACTTCGCTCTGACCGGCCCGCCGATACTAAGTTCGAAGTATTCGAGACCGATCATCTCATCAAATTACAGCCGTGGGGCGGCTACACGCGCCATAACCGAATCTGGAAACGCAGCACGAGCCTGATCGACGGCATGACGGACGAGCGGCTCGTGACGGAAAATCACGCGATCATGATGTACAACCCACTGCTGACCGCGTAAATACGCGTCGGGAACAAAATCCTCGTTAGCGGTGTCTAACCTTCCAAGCGGCTGGCACCGACGCTACAAGGAGGATTTGAAATGTTTGATAAATTAGTCGCGTCCGAGCCCGAGGGAGCGGACTTTAAGAACCGCCGCCGCTATTTCGTGACCTCGTCTTTCATCGTCGGTGTGTTGTTTTTAGCAGCAGTCGTCGCCAGCATTTTCGCCGCCGACTTTGGCCTCGGCAGCAACAGTTTTGAGCTAGTGGAGATGCTCGCTCCGGTCGAAATGGCCTCGGTCGAACCCGAAACCCCGCAGCCTCAGCGTCAAAACAATCAGTCGCAGACCACAAATGATCTGCCTAAACGCACCTCAAACATCCCGCGCATTGAGGAGAGTCCAACGGCCGTTCCAACAACGACCTCAACTACGCGAAACACCGAAGTGACACGTCCGATCGGGGCGTTTATTCAGAATGCACGATTTAACAGCGATCCTGTAGGTGGAGCTCCGAGCGGTCGCGAACCGTCACAAGGTGGCGGCAAGTCAGGATCCGGCGGCCTGGCACAATCGACTCCCGTCGAACCAACCGAGGACACTCAGGCGCCACGCGACATTAAGAAGCCAAAGCCACCGACTGTTTCAAAAGGCGTGTTGAATGGTGATGCGAAGTACTTGCCTAAGCCGGCATATTCACCTGCGGCGAAAGCAGTTCAAGCAAAAGGCAAGGTCACTGTCCAGGTGACAATTGACGAACGCGGCAACGTAGTTTCGGCAAATGCCGTTGACGGACATCCGATGCTGCGCGGGGACGCCGAACGTGCCGCACGCAACGCGAAGTTTTCGCCGACGTTACTTTCTGAGGTACCGGTAAAAGTGACGGGTGTCATCACTTACAACTTTATTCTGTAAAGACTGAATTCGTGTTTCTTCTGATTACGGCGAGTTTCGGCTCGCCCTTTTTTATTTCGACAAAAAGGCTGTCAAACCGTCGGTGTCGAGGTCGTAAACCGGCACGGGGAATTGTAGCTTGAGCTCGTCATAGCTCATGCCATCGAGAAAGATCGGCTCGTCGGATTTGATCGTGACCTTTGGAATGATAGCGAAATCGCCTTCGATCCTCTCGCGGACATTCAGGAAGTCCTGCCCGGTCAGCAACCCGGCGACCGAAACATCACCACCGAAGTAGCTGTTCGGGACGGCGAGAACACTTACACGTGCACCGGTGGCAGCGTTGTATTTATCGATCTGTGCACGAAGCACGGGAGCGAACATCTCGCCCGTGAGTATTGTGCCGAAGTCGGTTGGCGGTTGAGTGTTGTCAGTTGACGGTTTGCTCGGCGTGTACGCACTCGGGTGAGTCCTTACATTCTCAGTCCTTTGGGTCCTTGCGTCTTTGCGTTGAAAAATTCTCTCAAACTTCTCGACAAATGCGCGCACCATGCCGACGCCGTCCTCGATCTGTGGGTAGCTGCCGTAATGTCGCCGCGATGGAATATCGACGCCGGCCTTTATGTAGATCTCATCGCCGAGAAACGCGAATGTCGTCCCCAATTCCCGCCGAAATTCTTTTTGCAGCTTCTCAACTTCGCCGATCGTTCGTCGGCAGAACTCGGGCGTCACTCGCGTCAGGCGTTCGTCGGTGTTGTATCTAGTCAAGGCAACCGGCACGACCGCCGTCGAGACGACTTTTGGATAATGTCCCGCAAGGTCACGCAGAGTTTTCTCGAGGATCGCTCCGTCGTTGATCCCGGGACACAAAACGACCTGGGCGTGGATCTCGATTTCGTTGTCGAGTAATGTACTCAGCTTGTCCGAGATATCGGCACGAGCCTCGTCCACGCCGAGAAGATAAGCACGAGTTTTGAGATCTGTCGCGTGAACCGACACGTATTGCGGCGAGAGGCGCTGCTCGATAATGCGCTTCATCTCGTCGTCCGTGATCGATGAGAGCGTCGTGTAGTTACCGTAGAGGAATGAGAGCCGAATGTCTTCGTCACGAACGAATAGCGATGGACGCGCGTCAGATGGATTGCCTTTGCAAAAGCAAAAGATACACTCGTTCGCACACTGCCGCGGAACGATCTGCTCGAACATCAGGCCAAAATCTTCGCCCTCGTCACGATCAAACTCAATGTCGAGCGTTTCGCCATTCGTCTTTTTCACCTGAAAGGTAAGTTCGGTCTCGCCAGCCGTCTGAAAGCGAAAGTCGAGATAGTCGCGCACCGAACGGCCATTGACGCGTACGATGCGATCACCATTGCGCAGCTCCAGTTCGTCGCCGAGGCTGTCAGGAGAAACTTCGGTGATGATCACGCCCGGTCGGCGAAGCTGCGTGACAGCCGGTGTGACTGCAAATTCGTACATAAAACATGGCGGCTTCTACCGCTCGCGGTGCGGAAAAGCTGTGCTTTTCCGGAAGTGTCAAAAAGAAAACGGAGGCTATGCCTCCGTACGGCGGCATAGCCGCAGGTCAAAGACCGACAACGCGTGGAAAGGTAAAGCCTTTCCGCAAATAGGCGGGCAAAGCCCAAATCTAAGCTGCCGCAGCTTTCAGATCGATCAGCGAATCGAGCGGCGTATATTCGAGGCCCTGCGACGTCGCAACCGCTTCGTACGTAAGCTTACCGGCGTATGTGTTAACGCCCTCGGCCAGACCCGCATCATCAGCGATGGCTTTCTCAAAGCCCTTGTTTGCAAGATCAAGCGCGTAGGGCAGCGTTGCGTTTGTCAGCGCGAATGTCGATGTTCGCGGAACCGCGCCAGGCATGTTTGCGACGCAATAGTGAAGTACGCCTTCTTCGTAATACGTCGGGTTCGAGTGTGTCGTCGCGTGCGTCGTCTCGAAACACCCGCCTTGGTCAACCGCAACGTCGACTAGCACCGCGCCGTGCGGAATGAGGTGGAGCATGTCGCGAGTAACGAGTTTTGGCGCGGCGGCGCCGACAACGAGAACCGCGCCGATGACCAGATCGGCGTGCGAAATGGCCTCTTCGATCTGGTAACGCGAGGAAGCCAGCGTCTGAACCTTCGACAAAAAGATGTCGTCAAGCTGTCGCAGGCGGTCGAGATTGCGGTCGATGATCGTGACCTTGGCACCGAGACCGACCGCCATCTTAGCGGCTTCGGTTCCAACAATACCGCCGCCGATGATCACGACATTGGCCGCCGGAACTCCCGGTACGCCGCCGAGCAAAATTCCCTTACCGCCGTTCATCTTCTCGAGGTACGTCGCACCAACCTGCACTGACATTCGCCCCGCAACCTCGGACATTGGCGTCAATAGAGGCAGACGTCCATGCGAATCAGTGATCGTTTCATACGCGACGCCCGTCACCTTTCGCTCAAGCATTTGTTTGGTCAACTCCAACTCGGGAGCAAGGTGAAGATAAGTAAACAGCAACTGGTTCTCACGCATCCGGGGATATTCGGGGGCAACGGGCTCCTTGACCTTCACTATCATATCGCCCGTCTGCCAGATCTCGTCGGCCGTATCGAGCATCGTGCCGCCTGCCTTTACGTATTGTTCGTCTTTGAACCCCGAACCTTCGCCGGCCGTCTTTTGCACATAAACCTCGTGCCCCGCATGTTTTAGTGCCTGCACACCGGCGGGCGTCAACCCGACGCGATACTCGTTGTCCTTGATCTCTTTAGGTAAGCCAATCTTCATGTTCCGTCTCCAAATCTTATGGTAAAAAATGTTGTGATCAAAAAATATTATGCCCTACGCACGGTGATTTTTTCTAATCCATAGCGACAGTTTTTACAGGCAAGTTAGCTAATAGATTTATCGCCCGCAGGGCTGTAAGCTATTAGCTATGAGCAATATAAAATCAGTCGAGCGAATCATCGCTCCACCCGAAACGCACTGGGTCGGCGACGGTTTTCGCGTGCACAACTTTTTCCCCGGCGCGCTCGACGAGCAACGAATGAGCCCGTTTTATCTGCTGGATTACAATTCGCCGCACTATTTTCCGCCGTCAGACAAACCGCCCGGTGTTGGGCCACACCCGCATCGCGGGTTTGAAACGGTGACCTTTGCGTTCAAGGGCAAAGTTGCCCACCACGACAGCCGCGGCAACGCCGGTGTGATCGGCGAGGGAGACGTTCAGTGGATGACCGCCGGCAGCGGGATCCTGCACAAGGAGTATCACGAAGCGGAGTTCGCCCGCACGGGCGGCGACTTTCACATGATCCAGCTTTGGGTAAATCTGCCCGCACGGGACAAAATGACCGAGCCAAAATACCAGGCGATCGAGAATAGCGAGTTCGGCAGGCTCGAGTTGGATGGCGACCTCGGGTACGTCGAGGTCGTCGCCGGCGAATACAACGGTGTAAGAGGCCCGGCAACAACCTTCTCACCGGTCGAGATCTACATTGCTCACGTCAAGGCCGGTGCAAAACTCGATTTCACTACACCGGCGAGATACAACACCGGCCTCCTAAATCTCGAGGGCAGAGTTCGGATAAACGGCGGTGACGACGTTCCCGCCGATAACTTTGTGCTCTTTGCAAATGACGGGAGCGAATTCACTGTCGAGGCGCTCGAAGACTCAAAATATTTCATCCTCAGCGGCGAGCCCTTGAATGAACCGATCGCGTCCTACGGCCCGTTCGTCATGAACACGCAGGACGAGATCCGCCAGGCCATGCGAGATTACGGCACGGGCAAGTTTGGGTATCTCGAATAGCTATATCTCGACCGCGTCGATCTGGGCTTTCTGAAGTTTGCCTGAGTAGTCGACGTAGAGCGATTTCCATTCGGTAAAAATATCGAGCACCTGCGTGCCGGCTTCGCGGTGGCCGTTGCCAGTGGCTTTTGTGCCACCGAACGGCAGGTGAACTTCGGCGCCGATCGTTGCAGAGTTTACATAGCAAATACCGGTGTAAAGTTCCTGCATCGCGTGGAATGCCTGATTGACATCCTGTGTGTAAATCGCCGATGAGAGGCCGTATTTCACATCGTTGGCGATATCGATCGCTTCGTCGAGCGTGGAGAAAGGAATCACGCTTGTCACGGGGCCAAAGATCTCTTCGCGGCCGATGCGCATCTTCGGGCTTACATTCGTGAACACCGTCGGTTCAATGAAATAGCCTTTTGCGTAGTCGCCACGCGTCAGACGTTTGCCACCGCAAGCGAGTGTTGCCTTATCGATATTTTGACCGATGTGGATGTAGCCGAGGATCTTTTGCATCGCGTCTTCGTTGATGACGGGACCAACCTCGGTTTTTGGGTCGAGACCGTTGCCGACGCGGAGTTTCTTAACCTTCTCGACCAGGGCAGCGCAAAATTTCTTGTAGATCTTTTTGTGCACGATGAGACGCGACGACGCTGTGCAACGCTGGCCGCTCGTGCCGAATGCTCCCCAAAGCGAGCCTTCGACCGCATTATCGACATCGGCGTCATCCATGATGATTATCGCGTTCTTGCCGCCCATCTCGAGGCTGACGATCTTGTTGTCACGAGCGCATTGCTCGGCAATAATGCGGCCCGTGTCGGTCGAACCCGTAAACGAGATCAATCGCACGTCTTTGTGCTCGACAAGCGCAACGCCGGCCTCGGCGGCGCCGTTGACAAGATTTACCACGCCCTTCGGAATACCTGCCTTTTCGCACGCTTTTATCAAATTCAGCGACGAGAGCGGCACGTCTTCGCCGGATTTGAGGACGACCGTGTTGCCGCAGACGAGTGCCGGAATGAGCTTCCAGGACGGTATCGCCATCGGAAAATTGAACGGCGTGATCAGCCCGCAGATGCCAACCGGCTGACGAACGCACATGGCGAACTTGTTCGGCATCTCGGCCGGTGTCGTAAAGCCGTGCAGACGACGTCCCTCGCCCGCGGTGTAATAGGTGCAGTCGATCGCTTCCTGAACGTCGCCGCCGGCTTCTTTCAAAACCTTGCCCATCTCACGGGTCATCTGACGCGTAAATTCGTCTTTATTCTCACGCAGTATCTCGCCGAGTTTGAACAATATCTCCGCGCGTTTAGGCGCCGGTGTCAGCCGCCAGCGTTTTGCAGCACCCTTTGCCGCCGCCACAGCGGCATTAACGTCCCGCTCATTCGATCGCGGAAAACGTCCGACAATATCTGTTGTGTCCGCCGGGTTTACGTTGTCAAACCATTCGCCCGAGCTGGACGCGACCCATTCGCCGTCAATGTAATTTTGATATTTCTTAACCGACGGTTTTGTTACTCTTTTTGCCTTTGCCATTTTTGCTGTTGCCATAAATTCAAGTTTATCTAACGGTGAACTGCACTATCTTGACCTGCGGACTGCCTGTCTCAGGGTTGTAGTTGAGAACATGAAGGACGACGGCGTCACCGACCCTTAGTCTTGCAACGATGTCCGTAAATGTCTTGACGTCGCTTACGCTCACGCGATTTATTTTTTGGATAAGGTCGCCTTCGCCGAGCGCTATGCCGCCCTGCGAGTTTTTTATATCGGCAATAAAGCTCACAGGGTTTATTTCTTTAATGAGTACGCCCTTTTGACCGTCGAGTTTCGCAGTGGCGGCCAGAGCGGGGGTGAACTCGACAAGCGTTAACCCGAATGGTTTCTGTTCGGGCCTAGCGCCGTCAACCGGTAGGGGCCGACGATCCTCATCGCCATCCGTCACACGCGGGGGGCGCTCACCAAGCCTTACCGTTGCGGTCCGCGGTTCCATCTTGGCGCCGATCTCGCGCAGGTAGTTAAGAGTAATGGTCTGATCGGGCGAGGTCGCCGCGACTTTTGAGATCAAGTCAGCGGCGTTCGCAATTGGCTGTCCGTTGACCTCAGTGATCACGTCGCCGGATTGCATTCCGGCTGTCGCGGCAGGGCCCGTTGCGTTGCGGATGTCGGTGATGATCGCACCGGCCGCAGATTTGAGTCCGTAAACCGCTGCGTATTCAGACTTTACTGAGTCGAGCAGCACGCCGAGATAGCCGCGTCGCACCTTGCCGTTCTTCAAAATTTGATTGTAAACATACTCAGCCTCTCGCGATGGAAGCGCGAAACTGACGCCGTTGAAATCACCGGTCGCGGTCGCGATCTGTGAATTGACGCCAATGACATCGCCGTCGAGATTAACAAGCGGACCGCCCGAGTTGCCGCGATTCACTGCGGCATCGGTCTGAATAAACCTTTGAAACGAGGTCGAGTATGGCGTCTCGCGCTGTTTCTGCGAAATAATGCCTGCCGTAACGCTTTTTGCAAGACCAAACGGCGAGCCGATCGCGAGAACCCAATCTCCGACTTCGGTTTTTTCCGAATCACCGAATTTCAAAAACGGCAGATCGCGACGAGCCTCGATCTTGAGCACGGCGATGTCAGTCTCGTCGTCAGACCCAAGCACGGTCGCAGCAAACTCTTCGCCCGAATCGATCTTGACCGTGATTCGAGCCGCGCTTTGTACGACGTGGGCATTTGTCAAAATGTAGCCTCGCTTATCGACAATGAAGCCGCTACCGACGCCGTAAACGGGGCGCTGCTGCACTTGTCTACGCAAAAACTCCAACACCTCATCGTCGGTTCCCGGCGACGGCGTCGCACGGGCCGTTGGCTGCGAGACGCGGCTCTTAGTGTCGATGCTGACGACGGCCGGCTCTACTTTCTTTGCGATCTCGGCGAACGATCTCGCAAGCCTGTCCGGCTGGGCTCCGGCAAAGGTAACGGCAAGGAAAACCGCCGTCAAAACGCCGCCAAATCGCGTAAAATGACTCCTTTTACGTACTTCAAACATAAGTCACTACCTCGAGGGGAAAGTATAACAAAACCGGTTGGCTTTTTCTTTTGGCCGTTATTTACGCAGGGTTTAGCAGGATCTTGAGCACGCCCTTCTTCGCGGCGAGGCCCATTGCGGCGATGCCATCTTTTAGCGCAAGTTCATCCGTGATGAGATCGTCCAAGCGCACGGCTCCGCTGGATAGCAAACTCAGCGCCGGTGCAAAACGGCCGCAGCGTGAACCTACGATCGTTATCTCATCGACCACAACGCGCGAGGCTGCCCACGTCGGAGTTCCGTGAAACGTCGATTTAAGCACGATCTTGCCTCG
>JBJXFZ010000074.1:0-3247 GCA_046154245.1 Pyrinomonadaceae bacterium | reverse complement strand
CTCCGGCGTTTGTGACGACGTTTTTCGGATCGATCACGCCGGTCACCGCGTAACCAAATTTCATCTCCTGATCGTCAACCGAATGTCCGCCGATAACCACAACTCCCGCTTCGTTCATCGCTTTTTGGCCACCTAAGAGAATTTGTCCAAGAATATCCCACTCGCCTTTTTGCGGATAACAGACTATCGATAAAGCACTTATCGGCGTTCCGCCCATTGCATAGACATCATTGAGTGAGTTGATCGCGGCTACGCGGCCGTAAATTTCCGGATCGTCGGCAACCGGCGTAAAGAAGTCGACTGTCTGCACAAGCGCCGTATCGTCTGAAAGGCGAAAAACACCTGCGTCGTCGGAATTTTCAAATCCGACAATCACGTTTTCGTTATTCTGGACCGGAAGTTTGCTCAAAACTTGAGCAAGGTCGCTCGGCGCGAGTTTAGCCACTCAACCCGCGCAGCTGACCATTTCCGTCAAACGTTTTGACATTAGTTAACTCCTTTATTATTAATAATTACGTCGTAAATTCGGTTGAGATCGTCGACGCCGTAATACTCGATCTCGATCTTCCCGCCTTGTCCTTTTTTTGCCGGTAAGATCTTCACGTTTGTGCTCAGAGTTCGCATTAGTTTTGTTTCGGCGACCTTCACATTCGGATCGGTCGATCTACTAACACTCTTATTCTCAGTTTTTGAGGTTGAAATTTCGCCTCTTTTGACAGCCTTCTCCGTTTCGCGAACAGACAAGTTTTTCTGTATTACTGATTTTGCGATCAACTTCTGGAGTTTGGGATCATCTGTCATTAACAATGCTCGTCCATGTCCAGCTGATAATTTACCTTCCTCCAGATTATGTTGGATTTCATTCGGAAGTTTTAATAAACGCATTGCTGTGGTAACGATTGTGCGGGATCTACCGACTCTCTCGGCAATCAATTCCTGCGTAAGTCCAATGTTATCAATAAGTTTACGATAAGCCCGTGCTTCTTCGATAGGATTAAGTTCTTGACGCTGAATGTTTTCAACAAGCGCCAATTCGAGCAATTTGTCGTCCGAAACTTCTTTGACGACCGCCGGAATGCGACGTAATTCTGCCTTTTGCGAAGCGCGCCAACGACGTTCGCCGGCCACGATCTCGTATCTAGCGCCCTTCGGACGAACGACAATTGGCTGGACCACGCCGTTTGAGCGAATCGATTGTGCGAGATCTTCGAGATCGCTTTCGGCAAATCGTGTTCGCGGTTGCTGCGGATTGGGGTCGATAAGGTCGATATCAATCTCGACGTCAGTAACTACGGCCGTCGTTTTGTCTTCACCTAAACGGGCGCTAAGCCCGCGCCCCAGCGACTGTCTCGCCATTTCTTAAAATCTCCTTTGCAAGTTGGTTGTAGCTCTCGGCTCCGCGGGATTTCGGGTCATAAATCATTATTGGCTGACCAAAGCTAGGTGCTTCAGCAAGACGAACATTTCGCGGAATTACCGTCTCCAAAACCTGCGAACCATAAAAATCACGCAGATCTTTGGCTACTGCCGTTGAGAGATTCGTTCTTTCATCGAACATCGTAAGCAACAGACCTTCAATTGAAAGATCCGGGTTTAGCTCTCGTCGCAATCTCGCGAGAGTATCAAAAAGCTCAGTAACGCCCTCAAGAGCGTAATACTCGCATTGGATCGGAACCAGCAACGAATCTGCAGCAGTCAGCCCGTTTACAGTCAAGATGCCCAGCGACGGTGGACAGTCGATAATTATGTAATGAAAGTAGTCCTTTACATTCGCCAGAAGATTTTTTAGAGCGTAGTGGCGATTTTCTGTTTCGACCAACTCAACCTCTGCACCAGCTAGATTTTTGTCGGACGGCAGCACCCAAAGCGTCGGAATTTCGGTTGGAAGAACCATTTCGCGCGGCGATCCGCCAAGCACCAAAGCGTCGTAAAGCGTTTTGCGAGAGACGTTTCGGGCAATCCCGGCACCCGATGTGGCGTTTGCCTGTGGATCAGCATCCACGAGCAGCACCTTTCGATCTTCACCAGCTAAAGCCGCTGCGAGATTTACGGACGTGGTGGTTTTACCCACACCGCCTTTTTGATTTGCGACTGCAATTATCTTGCCCATCTGTGAACGAATCTATAAATTACCATATCGTAACGATAGATCGCTAGTCATAATTGTGGGACGTGCCACGCTTATAAGATCATTGAACGTGGCACGTGCCACACTCGGCTAAGTTGCGGTGGTTTGTTTTGCCGTCAGATGAACTAAAACTGAGGAAAGCGCAGCCGATGTAAGCCCGGCAACATTGCGCACCTGGGCAAAATTCCTCGGCCGTGCGCGTTCGAGCCGTTCGATCATTTCATTCGAAAGGCCGCCTATTGTTTTAAATTGAAAATTCTCCGGCACTTTTAACGCGTCATGATGATTTACCCTTTCGGAGACAATACGCTGTTTCTGGATGTAGCCGCTGTAAAGCGAATCGGCAAGCGCGGTTTCAAGTTCAGAGCTCTTTATATTTTCATCGTTTAACAACCGTACAATAAGTTCCTGTCTAACGCCGGGCCGCATTGCAAGCTGCGATAAAGTTATCGAGTCACCTAGATCCGTGTCCAATATCTGCGAAATTGCCGCATATTCAGCCGACGAACGCTTGAATCGTGTGTGATCCAGCAAATTTCGCAAACCCGCAATTCGATCTCGCTTTTTACCAAATCGTTCCCAGTCTGTGTCGCCGACAAGTCCTATTTCAAGCCCTTTTGGCGAAAGCCGCTCATCTGCATTATCATGTCTCAAAGTCAGCCGCGCCTCAGCACGCGAAGTAAATAGACGATACGGTTCATCAACACCGTGACGAATCAGATCGTCTGTTAGAACGCCAATGTAAGCTTCATCCCGTTGTAAAATAACGGGATTACGGCCTTGCGTTGAAAACGCCGCATTAATTCCAGCCATCAATCCCTGACATGCCGCCTCCTCGTAACCCGTCGTGCCGTTGATCTGTCCAGCTAGAAAAAGGCCATTGACCCGCGTCGATTCCATAGTCGGATGCATCTCGCGCGGATCGACAAAATCGTATTCGATCGCATAACCGGGCCGAATGATCTTTACATTCTCAAAACCAGGCACCATTTGAAGCAATTCGAGCTGCAAAGCCGATGGCAGCGATGTCGAAAATCCGTTCAGATAAACCTCGTTTGTATTGTGGCCCTCGGGTTCGAGGAAAAGTTGATGGCGATCTTTGTCAGCAAACTTAACAAC
>JBJXFZ010000063.1:0-11997 GCA_046154245.1 Pyrinomonadaceae bacterium | reverse complement strand
AAGGCGGCTATTGTGCAATTACTGTCAGCCCTTCGCAGGTCGAAAAGGTCAAGCGGTATATCGCCGATCAGGTTGAACATCATCGTGTAAAGTCGGCGCGCAAGGAGTATGTCGAATTTTTGGACGCCGCAGGTGTTGATTATGATCCGAAATATCTGTGGAAATAGCACGTCGCCCCTGCAGGGCGAGCCTTCTGATTGCCCGTCGGCCCCGACGCTTCGCATCGGGCTAATATCCGATGTGCCTACGGCACAGGATGATGAGCGACCTCAACCGAATGCGACGCCGTGCATCGGGCTAAGATCCGATGTGCCTTCGGCACAGGATGATGAGCGACCTCAACCGAACCCGACGCTTCGCATCGGGCTAATTTCCGCTGCTCCTCCGGAGCTGACCTCGCGAACAAGAACAAAGGCTGCGGCGCTAATGGTTGTCGCGATGTTGTTGTGCGCGTGCTCGACACGCGTCGTTTACGAACCACCGCCGAAGCTCGCCACATCACCCGACGCAATAAACATAAATACAGCGACGATTGCCGAACTCGAGAAACTGCCGCACATTGGCCGCAAGACGGCTGAGGCCATAGTCGATCATCGCGAGCGACACGGTGCGTTTCGCCGCGTCGAACACCTAATGCTGATTCGCGGCATGAGCGAGACTCGTTTTGCCAAACTGCAAACGATGGTTCGCACCGAATGACAACTCCCAAATGCCGGATCCCACGCCTCAACCTTTTTTTAACCGTCAGCCCGTCCTGTGGCTCGCCGTTTGTTTTGGCCTCGGTGTCTTGCTCGCCGGGTATGTCGCGGTCGAGTTGGAGATCACGCTCGCTGTAACCTGCGTGCTCGCTTGCCTGGCTTTCGCAATGCGCGACACAGGAACCGCAACGATGTGCGCTTTGCTCGCGTTCGCAGCACTCGGTTCATTGACTTTCCAGATCGAGCAGAGGATAGACACATCGCCTGAGCGACTCAAAGCTCTCTACGACCGCGGAGTGATGGCGTCCGGCACGCCCGTCGAGATCGAAGGCGTTCTTGCCGGCGCTCCCGAGACTGCGTTCGACGGAGCTTTTCTGACGTTTCGTAGTGAGAGTCTGCGTTACAAAAACGACGAACGCAATGTCGCCGGCAATGTCAGATTATTTGTTCCAACGCACAACTCGTCGATCTCCAATTCGAAATTTGAAATTTCAAATTTGAAATACGGCTCGCGAATAAGAGTCGCGTGCAGTCTGGAAAGAGAAGACGAGTTTCTTAATCCGGGTGTTCTGCCACGACGCGAGTTGCTTGATCGGCAGGGAACTGACGCAACTTGCTCCGTGAAAAGTCCGCTGCTCATCGAGCATCTGGCGGACGAAAGCGTTTTTATGCCGCTCGCCTGGATCTATGATCGACGCGCAAGGTTGATAGACGAATTCCGCACTCAACTGACGCCACGAGCTGCCGGCGTGATGATAGCGAGTCTGCTCGGCAATAAACACTTTCTCGATAAAGACACGGCGGAGCTCTTTCGCGATGGCGGCACGTTTCACATACTCGTGATCTCGGGCCTGCACATCACATTTATCGGCGGCCTGGTCTATTGGATCGTCTCGCGCGTGACGCGGCGACGAGCGATTCAGTTTACGATCACGAATCTGATCTTGTGGGCATATACATTAGCGGTCGGCGCGGACGTTCCCGTCGTTCGCGCGGCACTGATGTTCACGGTGATGTCGTTCTCATATGTTATCTATCGACAGAGCGGGTTGTTGAATTCGTTTGGATTGAGTTGTTTGATCTTGCTCGTCTGGCGACCATCGGATCTCTTTGATCCGTCGTTTCAACTGACGTTTGTCAGCGTCGCGGCAATCATTGCGTGCGCGTTTCCACTGATCGAGCACCTGCGTCGAGTCGGTGAGTGGACGCCGTCGGCCGCGGCTCCGTTTCCGCCCGATGTTCCAACGTGGCTAAAGCGATCTTGCGAAACGCTCTATTGGCGCGATGCGGCATGGGCGATCGAAAAGAAGCGCCAAATTTGGACCGCCCGGATCGCTAAGGCTCCGTATTTCAGGGGCATGGTGAGAGAGTTGTTGCAAAAGGCGCTTGGCTATGTTTTTGAAGGACTGCTCGTGTCGTTCATCGTTCAAGTGTGGATGCTGCCGCTCACGGTCGTCTATTTTCACCGCGTCTCGTTTCTGTCCGTCGTGCTAAACCTCTGGGTGGGTGTGCTCATCGCGTTCGAGAGTTTTGCTGCGGTTGCGGCTGCGATTGCCGGCAATTTCAGTGAGCTGCTGGCGACTGGATTTTATGCGATAGCCGACATGCTTAATTGGCTGCTATTGTCAGTGCCGTCGCTCTTTTCAGATCACGGCTGGGCGAGTTTTCGAATACCCGCTTACTCAGGACACGGCCGTGTGATCTATGCGATTTACTTTGTTCCGGTTGTCATGCTCGCAGTCGCTATTGCTCGTTGGAAACCGTTTGCGCTAGAGAATAACTCCTTCATCGCAACCCGTCGGACGATCGGGGCGATGTTCTCGGCGACCACGCTGTTGATCGCGGTGATAATTTTTCATCCACTCTCAACGGCGATTCCCGACGGGCGGCTACATATCGATTTTCTCGACGTCGGTCAGGGCGACGCTATATTTGTGACGTTTCCAAACGGACAGACGCTGCTTGTCGACGGCGGCGGAAGAGTCGACTATCGCAAAAGGGATGACGAGGCTGAGCCGTTCGAGCCGGACACCCGCGGCATAGGCGAAGCGGTCGTCAGCGAGGTTTTGTGGGCGAAAGGCTATTCGCATATCGATCACATCCTAGCAACACACGCCGACGCCGATCATATGCAGGGCCTGGTAGATGTCGCAAAGAACTTCGAGATCGACTCGGCGATCTTCGGGCGAACGCCGCCCGACGACCCCGATTTTGTCGAACTAACGCAAGTTTTACAGCGTCGCGGCATCGCGACAGAAATCGTCGGCCGCGGCGAAATTCTAAAATTTGGCGCTTGCACCGTCGAGGTCCTTTATCCAATCACTGCAACGAAAGAAAGCGCTTCGTCGGACAATAACAACTCAGTCGTTTTGCGAATCGTATACGGCTCGCGTGTGTTTCTGCTGACGGGCGACATCGAGCGGGCCGCGGAAACTGCTCTCGTCAGCGGCGGTGGAACATTAGCCGCCGACGTTGTGAAGGTCGCGCATCACGGTAGCCGGACGTCATCGATGCAGCAATTTATCGACGCGACCGGCGCTGAATACGCCGTCATCTCCGTCGGCCGACGCTCTCCATTCGGCCACCCGCACACAGAGGTCGTCGAACGTTGGCGAGGAATCGGTGCGAATGTAATGACAACCGGCGAACGTGGAATGATCTCGGTCTCGACCGACGGCAAAGACCTGAAAACGGATAAAATCGATTAGCCAAAATTACGCTTAGAACGAATTTACCTTGCCGAGCGGAAAAGCTTCGCTTTTCCGTAACGTATCCTAACCTTCTTGCGGCTACGCCGCTTTTCCCGATTGGCGGCGCAGCCGCCGGGAGTTTTATTTGTGCTCTCTCGGAAAAGCATAGCTTTTCCGCTCGGCGATGAGGAATAGAGAATCCTAATGTGTAAAACGGGATTGCTGAACTGTGTTGATAACCCGCGGCGATTTGCAGTATTATCAACGGCATTGGTGTTAATCAGTAGTTAGTCCACGTTCTTTGTTAAGAGGAGGTGATATGCGCAATCTATCTATTCTGTTGGTCGTTATGCTGTGTAGCAGTTGTCCGCGACTGCCTCCTGCGGAGATCCCGGACGCCGTCCCAAAACAGGCACCGGCAGTTGTGTTTGATATTGACGGAACGCTAACTCCAAAGGTATCTGCTGTTTTTGAAGCGCGCACGGATGCAGCGAAGGCCGTGCGTATCTTCGCCGACAATGGCTACAAGATCATTTACGTCAGCACCCGTATCAGTTGGCTTCAGGCCGGAATACCCAGCTGGCTGAAGGAACACGGCTTTCCTGAAGGCAGCATTCACGTAGCACAAACGGATGAAGAGGATGATCATCCCGATGAGTTCAAGACGCGTATATTGAAAGGCTTCATCGACCATGGCTGGGATATCAGGTTTGGATACGGAGACTCGTCTACGGATTTTAAGGCCTATGCCGCAGTCGGAATCCCGAAGGAACGTGTCTTCGCGCTTCTTCGCGATGGAGACACTTCGTGCCAATCGGGTGAATGGAAGGCATGCTTGAACGGGTGGACCGAACACTTGGAATTTGTTACGAAATCAGTACGGTAGTTAGGCGGCGGCAACCTTTTCAACGGCGATCCGTATGTACCGCGTGAGCTGAATGATCTTAACTTTATTGGAGGTGTGAAATGAACAAAACAAGTCGAACGATTATTACCGTCGCCATTGTTTTAGCAGGTGCGATGTTGGCTTCGGCCGTGATGCTGAAATTTACGCCTGATGGTTCGTGGCCGGCGTTTATTGGATGGACAATTTTCTTTGTCGCAATACAATGTCCGTTTCTATTTATTCAGTCAGCCCAAGTTAGTTGTACGGCATGGCTGGCTCGTTTTCGAAAAGGAGAATAACGCCGTGAAAAAAGTATCAATTCATTACTGCGCGGTTTGACCGATCAAGCAAATGCTGGCCGCCCGTGTGGCGGCCCAACTGCAAAAAGAAAACAACGTAGAGGTGGAAATGGTCAGAGGCGGGCTTGGCGAGCTTAGTGTGTATCTTGACAAGGAGAAGGTCATTGACACGAATCGCCTTTGGTATCCGGCCCCAAACAAAGTCGTAAAGAAAGTACAAGCACTGCTCGCGGAGTAGCATCCTTACGCCCACATGCCGCCGGACAATTCAATGGACGTGAAGGCGTGGGCAACGACGGTACGCCTTTTCGTCAAAAGGTATTTAGGTTTGCTCAAACAGCATGTTAGCTTTCGCTTACTCCGCACACTATCGATTGCGCGGCTGTTTTAACAGTTCTGTGGTATTTTCGACGACGCTGGGGACAGGTTCGATGGTTGATTCGTTGACGAGTTTGCGGGTCGTGGCACCTGGAAAATCGGTAGGCGGAGCCGGAGTGTTTGCGAGTTTTGCCCGTTGTTCATTCAAACTCTCGCGTCGGATGACGTAGCCGAGCGAAAGGGCGGCAAAGACAAGAAACGCGATCAGCAGAATGCCCGCGAGAGGTTGCTCGCCTGACATGATCGTCTTTGTAATTATCCAATAGATCATGCCGCAGATGGCGAGGAAGATCACGAGGCCAAAGCCAGTAAACGCAATATTGCCAAAGCGTTCGAGCAGCTTTTCCTGCCGCTGAAGCTCAGAACGCGAGCCATCGGGAAATTGTTCGAGCAGCGACGCAGCCGAGCCTTCTAGATTCATACCGCAGGATCGGCAGAATTTTTGCTCGACCGAGTTTTTTGACCCACATCCTGGACAGAACATTGTTTTTTTCAACCTTGGCAAGAATTACGCTTATCGAAACAGCACGGTTCCAATATAACACGCCGCGCTAACCGGAGCGTGGGTCTTCCCTTTTTCTCGCAAGAACCGCGTTGTGAAATATGATCGTTGATAACCCGCCGCGATCGGGCGTATTATCGTGGCTGGTTCACGCCGAATCCGATCCACACTGCTTATGGAAAAGTGGGGATCCCGGAGGAGTCTTTCCGGAGTTGGCGGTGACTGACTTGTACCCCACACTCCGGGTGAGGCAAGGTATTGCAAAATTGACAGCTGAAGGAGGGGAATTCTCTCTTGGATTTCACAACGCCGCTGACACTCTTGTCATTCAGCCCCTCGATACTCGGTACACAATATGAAGTTTAGGCCCAACAATCCGCTGCAGCCGACGCCGCTTCGCGGCGCGGTTGAGCTTGGGTCGTTCGATGATTTTGTTATTCTTGAGGTGTAGCATGAAATTATCCGCGTTTATTTTTATGGTTTTTTTCTTGACCGTTGCAACTCAAGCCAACGCGCAAGACAGATGGCAGATTGCAGACGAAGCAACGCTTAGGCTTGAGCCAAGCGCGTTTTCGCAGTTGCCGAAAAGCATCGTTTCCTTTCTCGAAAAGCGCGGCTGTACTGTACCGCAAAGTTATGGCAGGTCCACACCGCACAATGTTATTCGCGGTCAGTTTGCAAGAAAGGGCCAATTTGATTGGGCCGTCCTATGTTCGCGTAAACGGGTTTCTTCGATCTTAGTTTTTTGGAACGGCTCGACCAGGTCCGTTGGTGTAATTGCGCGTGCCGCGGACAAGAACTTTTTACAAACGATCGATGGTGATGGGAAGTTCGGTTTCTCAAGAGTGATCGAAGTCGTTGGCAGGGATTATATTCTCGATCATAACCGCGATTATGGCGGACGAAAACCGCCGCCGATCAAACATCAGGGCATAAATGACGCTTTTGTAGAGAAGGCTTCCTCCGTGCATTATTTTTATCGTAAGCGGTGGTTAGATTTGCAAGGCGCGGATTGAGGGTTTTTGCTGGAACCTGCATGAAGCCCGCGTGAAATCGGAATGCGCCGCGATTCAAACTGAAGTGGCGGCGGTCTTGACCGACGGCAGAGATCTGAGCGTAGATAAGTTCCATTAGAGAAAGCGTGTATTGCCCGGCCTGGACGGACTGAGCAAATGGTTGAAGCGCAATTACTACCCAAAGTAGCCTCGTCTAACATCAGCATGCAGCGGACGGAGCTTGCCTGCGGCGTTCGGCCTCTCTTTTATTCTTTGTCTGACGATGAACAATCTTCTCGCCTTTGTCCATGAATCGCTTTGACACGTCTGTTCACTGATTTCAATTCCCGAATCCAGCAACATCTCGAATCGTAGCGCGTGAATGCGGAGGTTTTTAGAATTGCGCACAACTGCCGGAAGAATGCACTGTTTGTTGCTTTAATCTGCAAATTAGAGTATAAATCGGTCAAAACCCAAGTCATCACCGGAAAAGGCCCAACTGGTTTTCGTAAGGAATGGGGGTGACCATGATATCAACTGAAAGTATCACGATTGAGTTTCTCGACGAGGATGCCCCGCCGCAGTCAATGGAAGTGAGCAAGGCGTTCGCCGATGCCCTTGCCCGTGCAGCCTACGTCAACGAAGGTAAAGAGTCATTCGACATTTCGTTCAACTCGTTGTTCATCGGAATGCTCGCAACGCCCGACGCAACCGGGAAATGGATTCGCGCTTCGTTCGAGAGAACGGGAGCCGACCTCGAAGGCCTTTTGCTTCGCCGCGGCCTCGATCGACGAAAACTGGACAAGCTGATACAGTCGGGCCCGAGTGCGTCGTCAAAAACGTCAAAAGCATTGTCGAAAAAACGAGTGTTCACAAGAACATCGTCCGCCCGCGACGCTGTGAACGAGGCGGAAAAGCAGGCGAAAGAGCTTTCAGAGGTGACCGACACCTCGCATGTGCTGGCTTCGCTCATTTCTTTGCCCGGATTTCACGACAGCGATTTCCGCGAGCTCGGGATTGACCGCGATTCCTGGGCGAAAGCGTTTAGGGAGCAGTTTGAGACTCTAAACGCCGCTCCGCAAGCCGCCGCGCCGCAAGCCGCTCCGACCGATTTGAACCTCCTTGACACCGGCGTCGAGCCGCACGTTTTAGAAGCCCTGAAACTCGCGAATTCGTTGGCCGGTTCCGACCCAATCGGCCCGCCGCACGTGGCCGCTGCCATCGTGACGATGCCGCAATCGGAAGCGTTCAAGCGGTTCAAAAAGCTCGTGCCGTTGTCCGATCCCCGCACGCTTCCTCTTCCCGGAGAAGTGCCCGACGCGACGCGTTTAGACGAAGACCTGAGGCGAAACCTTGCGCGAGCGCAGCAGCCGTCGGCAGGGGAAACCAAGCCTGGAGAGATCTGGGGACGCGACCTTGTGACCGCCGTCCTGTTGTGTCCCGATGGGCAGATCGGGCCCGTCGTGCAGTCGGCAGACCGTTCGCTCGATACCGTGCGCGATCTTTGGTATGGGTTTCTGACGGCGGATTCGCAACACCGTCCGGCGCATGAGTGGGCGGCATGGTGGCAGGCCGAAAGCGTAGCGCTGCCGGAACCGCGCCGGGCCGGCTATACGACCGAAACGGATGAGGGAGACGACAAGTTGGGGGTGGATTCGGAGGCGCGGGCGTTTGCACGATTGATTTTGGATAGAGACGTCCATGCCCCGCTTTCTATCGGCCTACTCGGCGACTGGGGATCGGGCAAGTCGTTCTTTATTGAACAGATCAAGAAAGAGATAAAGGCCTTGAGGCGAGACCGCCGGCCCGAACTCTATTCCGAGATCGTCGAGATCGAGTTCAACGCCTGGCACGCATCGGACTCTAACATCTGGGCGAGTCTGGTGACGAACATCTTCGATAAGATATGGGACGCGGTATCACCTGTCGGCGGGCGAACCGTCAAGGCGGCGCGCGAGCAGCTCCAGAAGAAGATCGAAGAGGCCCGGGGTGCGGTCCACGAGGCCGAGACGCAGGTGGAGCTTGGACAGCAGGCTCTCGAGATGGCGGAGCGCGACCTGCAGGAGAAGCGGGAGATTCTGGCGTTGAACCGGTTCGTGAAAGATGCAGCCGTAAACGGGCTGCTAAAACTTGCAAAGAACGTCGGGTGGCACCAATCGATTGAGACAATTAATGATGTCGAGGAAGCGGCGAAATCCCTTTCTTCCACAGGAAATCGTTTGCGCACTGTTCTTTCGGCCCTTGTTGAGAAGCCGATCCTTCATATCGCGCTGCCCGGTGCATTGATGCTATTGGCGACCGGCGGCCTTTGGTTTTTGGTAAATGCGTATGCTGTTGGTCTGGGAGAGTGGACCGAGCGGTTTGCAAAGCTGTTGGTGACGGTTGCAGGTTTCGGAGCCACTCTTGTTGTTCCGCTCAAGGCAGCGAGCAGCCGGGTAAGGGGCTTGGCTGAAACGCTTGAGACCGTCAAGAAAGAATATGACAACGGGCTCGAGGAAGTAAATAAGACGGACAAGGCGGGAGCGGAGATTGTATCCCGCGCGCGTCGGGAACTTGAGAGCACTGAAGCCAGCGTAGCCGAGGCACGGAAAAAGCTCGCCGAACTTATGAATCAGCAGGCCACGCTGGATCCGCGGCGGCGACTTGGAGCCTTTCTCCAGGAGCGTGTCCAATCGACTCAATACAGATCGCAGCAGGGGATTATTTCGCTTGTCCATAAAGACTTTTCCGAGCTTTCGAATTACATGAAGGACCTGCGCGAATCCTCCCAACCAGATAGCCCCCAGGCACCGGGCGAAGAGGCCATTCGGCCCTTTGATCGGATCGTGCTTTATGTGGACGATCTTGACCGCTGCCGTCCTGCACACGTCGTTAACATGCTTGAAGCGGTTCATTTGCTGCTTGCGCTCGACCTTTTTGTGGTTATTGTCGCCGTGGATTCGCGCTGGCTGACCCGCTCGCTGGAGGTGCATTACAACGACCTGCTCGCCGCGAAAACGGGAGACGGCATGCGGGCATCCACGCCGCAGAGTTATTTGGAGAAGATCTTTCAGATCACATATGCGCTCGGACCGATGGATCCCAATCGCTTCGGCGACTACGTGGCATTTCTCGCGGGCGCGGAAGAGGATGAGAAAACCGCCGAAAAGCCCGCGACACTCGCGAAAGCTGCAACATCGGGTGACCCGGACGAGGTGCTTCCGCAGTCGGCTGACGCGAAAGACGATAAGGGCGAATTGGATGAAGGAGAAGACTCAAAGCTCCCGGGCGGACAGCAAGACTCCGGGACAGAAAAGGCTGCTGAAGAAACAGCGGGGCGCCCGCCGCTGAGACCCGTTCGCATCGAAAAGACCGAGCGCGAATTCATAAGCAGCCTTGTGCCGCTATTGCCCACGCCGCGAATCGCAAAACGGCTGGTTAATGTCTATCGGGTGATCAAGGCCGGGAAGTCGGCCGAGGATCTGGACGAATTCGAGCACCAGGGCCGTGCGAGGACATGCCTGCTTATGCTCGCAATCTTGTTCGGACGACCAACCATCGCCGCGGATCTGCTTCGTTCCCTGCACGAGCGGAAAAGCCCGTTCGACAAGCCGGAGGATTCCTTTATTAGCGCCATCCGAAAACGAGTTGTCCCCAAAGACGAGCCGGCAAACATACGCCAATCGTGGGACAGCCTTTCCGGTGCCCTTGAGGCCATCGGTATCACAGAGAGCGTCGGCGACTGTGCTCGGGAACCAAAGGAGGTGGCGCGTTATTCTCTCGTGTCGGGGCACGACTGGCACACCTGGGCCGATCGCCCCCCACCCCCAAGGCGGCGGGGTTAAGACCGCAAAAAAGAAGCTGCCCGTCAAAAGGACAGCTCAGGTTAGTCGTGCGGCTTAACCTCAGCCGTTGTGGCGGTGCGTTGCCGGATCGAGTTCGCTTTACTTTGGTTGACGTTCACTTGGCGATTCTTCCTTTGAATTTGGGCGATAGGCATTGAAAGGCGAGGACTCGCGCGTCAAAGGCGCGGATTCACAGTTGAAAGGGGAGGATTCACGGGTGAACGACGAGGATTCACAGCTTACAGACGCACGTTCACAGGTGAACGATGAGGATTCACAGCCTACAGACGAACATTCACAGCCTACAGATGCAGATTCACAGCGTACGGACGAACATTAACAGGTGAAGGACGAGGATTCACAGCCTACAGATGCAGATTCACAGCGTACGGACGAACACTCACAGCGTACAGACGCACATTCACAGCTAATCCGGCAAAGCAGGCCGCTGCGGCCGTTGCTTTTTATCTCGTAAGTACGCCCGTTTGAAAACCACTCGTTGATAACACGCCGCGATTCGGCGTATTATCGACGACATTGGTGTTAATAAGGAGTTCGGCGACTTTCGTTGGCCTCAAGGAGATTCCATGAACGTCATAAAAAACATTGTCTTGTTAGTGGTTCTTGCGCTTCCGGCAACCATGGTCATGGCGCAGAGCCCCCCAACTTCCGATTCGCCTGACAATAAGGCAACGAAGAGAATAGAATTTGAACTAGGTATAGAAATGTTGCGCGGCTATCGCGCCGATCTTCAGGATCGCTTAGAGAAATCTATTGGACTACTCATAATTGTCATTGGCTGGCTTATCACATCCGAGACAGCGCGCAAGTCGCTCGGTTCCAATTCATTCTTGTGGTGGGGGAGCGTCGCGGTCCTGACGGCACTATTGATCATTTACTGCGCCACGGTTTTCCGTTTTATCTGTAACTTTTGGGAAATCGAAAAAACGATCCACGGATTGGATTATATCGATGCCCGATACAAGTTAACTCGCTACCAAATGCCGGTTCTTGCACCGTTATTCTACATGGCCCCGATTGCCTCAATGTATACAGTTATCGCGCTTATCTTGATCCAGATCAAACGTCACTCGGGCAATCTTATTGGTAATTGAACTGCAAAGTTAATCGCCGCCGAACAAAGTGTTGGACGCGCGCGGCGGGAGCGTGTTTCTCAATCGGGGCGAGCGGCATGATCTTGGTCTCGACCGACGGCAGAGACCTGAAAATAGATAAATTCCATTCGCGAAAGCGTGTTGTTGATAACACGCCGCGATTGGGCGTATTATCAGCGGTATCGGTGTTAATAAGAAGTTTGGCGGCTCGAGGTAAATGATGACGACGTTGGAAGGTGTAGGACTTGTGGCGAGCGTCATCGCCATTTTTGAAGCGGGATATGTCATAGGCGTCTTGAGAACAAACAAGCGTCGTAGAGCTTCGGAAGATGACCTCATCGCTAATAGAGTTCGGCAGGTTCTTGGCGCTATCCGCATCAAGGAAGTTGAGTGTGATGCCACAGAGTTATTTACCGGACAAACAATTCCTATGTCTTTGATTATCGCGAGCGACGCTGCCAGTCCCATTGAAGCTTGGATTGGTGTAACCCTCCCCTAAAATAGTACCAGACAAGAATACAGTTTCCGGTCAGAATAGGAAGGAAGGAGGAGGATCGGGAAATGACGAGATCTAAGTTCAGCGAGAATCAGGTGATTGGGATTCTGAAGC
>JBJXFZ010000056.1:0-40280 GCA_046154245.1 Pyrinomonadaceae bacterium | reverse complement strand
GCACGGCGTACGGCGGACGCATGCTCGACCCGTAGCCGCAGAGTTTCAAAAGAACAACGATGTCCTGGGGTTTTAATGACATGAAGATATTATATATTCGCGATTCGCGAATTGCGAATATTTTTTTAGCCACGGCTGTTAGTCGAAAGGTAATGCTCCCCACCGCCGCGAATCCGAGGCCGAACTCCGAGATCTCTACGGCGACGTCGGCTACACGATCATCGACAACGTGATGACCCTGCCCGAGCGGATGCCGAGTATCTACCGCCGACTTACAAGCTAGAGTTTATCCGGCGATGCCTTTTAGCAGGACGCCGACGGCGTATGCAAGGCTCGCCGCCAATCCGCCGACCAAGAGTGTCTCCATGCCCGAGCGCAGCCACGACGAAGTTGACCAGAAGCTTTTAAGCGAGCCGATGAGAAAAAACGTTATGCCGGTTAGGATCGCTGAAATCTGAAACTTCGAGCCAATCGCGAACAGATACGGCACTAGCGGAATCAGTCCGCAAATAAGAAACGCGGCAAACGTGCTGAGCGCGGCCTTCCACGGCGAGCGAATTTCAGCGGCGAGACCGTATTCCTCAGCGAGCATCGTCTTAACCCAAATTTCCTTGTCGGATGTTATGAGCTCGACGGCCTGTTCGAGAGCCTCGCCCTCGAACCCTTTATTAATAAAGATCTGTCGAACTTCTTCGCGCTCGCCTTCGGGGGCCACGTCTATGTGCCTACGCTCGATGGCCTCGATCCGCCGGTAATCGTCATGTTCGGCCTTGGTTCCGAGGAAGTTGCTCGCCGCCATCGAAAAGCCGTCGGCGACCAGGTTTGCGAATCCAAGTATCAAAACGACAACGGTTGAAAGCTCGGCGCCGGCGACGCCCGAAACAACAGCAAACGTCGTGACTGATCCATCGATGCCGCCATAGATAAAGTCTCGGATGTAATTGTGGCGAACCGACGAGAGGCGTTCGGCAATAGCTTCGTAACTGTGCTCGTGTTCAAGATCGGCCATTGTCAGATATTAAACTGCTTTCGCCTCGCCAACAAAAAAGACGGCTCAGAAAAGCCGTCTCATAAAAAGTGTCGTGGCGAGGGTGGCGGAGAAGACTCAGCTATCTTCTTCATTTCCTAACCGGACTCCGGTTATTCGATGAAACATGAGCTAATGGCTCCACAGTGATGCGAGATGGGTAAAAATATCGCCCTTTCGAAAACTGCGTAGAGTCACCCTCCACAGACGGAATCGGATTTAGCCGAAGTGGAAGCTCTAGCCTATTTCTAAGTTGTGGTATAAGATTCGAAATACGCACATCAGAAATATGTGGTAGTGCTGAAAGCCGAGACTCCAAGCACACTCCTTTGTTTCTTTGCACGGTCACGAAACGCAGTCTTCCGATGCGGCATTTGCATCACTCTGCAGGATTATGGAGGGAAAATCCGATAAAGACCAGAATTCCGAATTTCTCAGAACGGATGGCGGTAAAACAAAATCCAACGCTCTAGAAGCGCCTTCGATCTCGCTGCCAAAGGGTGGCGGGGCGATCAAAGGAATCGACGAGAAGTTTTCCGTCAATGCTGTAAACGGCACTGCCTCGCTTAGTTTCCCACTTCCGTTTTCTTCTGCGCGCGGCGCATCGCCTTCGCTCTCCATCTCTTACAATTCGGGCAGCGGAAATGGCATCTTTGGGCTTGGCTGGAATTCTGGGCTAGCTTCGATCAGGCGCAAGACGGACAAAGGGCTGCCCCAATACCGCGACCTCGACGATTCGGATACCTTTCTTTTTTCCGAGGCCGAAGATCTGGTGCCGGCTTTTAGGCAGAATGCTGACGATAGTTTTGTCCTGGATCAGCATGGGAATTTTTGGATCGATGAAAGGGAGTCCGAGAATGGCCTGTACATGATCCGCCGCTACAGGCCCAGGATCGAAGGCTTATTTTCTCGTATCGAACGCTGGGCACTAAAGGATCTAAGCGAGATAAAATGGAAAATAGTATCGAAAGAAAATGTCACAACCCTGTTCGGCTGGTCTTCTGCGTCACGAATCACCGATCCCCGAGATCGCCGCCGTATCTTCGAATGGCTCCCCGAGTTCGTGTTCGACGATAAAGGCAACTGTTCGCATTACAAATACAAAGAGGAAGATGAAAAGGGCGTCGACCCTTTGTTGATCCACAACCGCAACCGAATAGATAAAGACGGCAATGTAACTTACGCGAATCTTTATCCCGAGAAAGTTCTCTACGGGAATAAGACCCCGTATCCGGGATTTGGATCGTCGCTCCCAGCGGAGGGCGATTATCTGTTTGCGACCGTATTTGATTACGGGGAATACCGCACGGATGATCCCGACGGGCAAACAGGCGAGTGGGATTTCAGGCCGGACGCCTTTTCGGATTATAAGGCAGGCTTTGAAATTCGCACCACGCGGCTTTGCCGGAGAGTCTTGCTTTTTCATCGGTTTGAGGACGATGAGTATAACGGCCTCGTCAGATCGCTCGACTTTGTGTACGACACGACCACGGCGGCGGGAATTACATTTCTCAAATCGATAACTGCAACCGGTTATGTAAAGCGCAGCGATGGTACGTATGCGAAAAAGAGCCTTCCCGAAACCAGCTTTGAGTACCAACCTCACGATTGGAGCACGGAAGTAAAGGAAATAGCATCGGAAGACCTCGTGAATGCGCCTGCCGGGCTGGACGAGCCGCAGTATCAGTTCATCGATCTTTTTAACGAGGGGCTTTCAGGAATTCTTTCGGAACAGGCCGGCGGATGGTTTTACAAGCACAATCTGGGAAACGGCCGCTTCGAAAGGGCAAAGGCGGTTACGCCAAAGCCATCGTTTATCGGCGTTGGCGGCCAATTGCAGTTCGTCGACCTGGACGGTGACGGCGGCAAGCAGCTCGCCAATTTTAACAGCGAGCCAAGGGGTTATTTCGAGTTAAGCGACGACAACGAGTGGCTGCCTTTCAGGAGTTTTGAAAAGCTGCCGAACATCGATTTAGCCGATGCCTCTGCCCGGATGCTGGACCTGAATGGAGATGGCAGGGCAGAAGTACTGATCGCCGACGACAGTGTATTCACCTTCTATCTGTCCGATGGAAGAAAAGGTTTTGCCGGGCTGCAAAAGTCGCCAATAAGTTATGACCAGGAAGAATCCCCTCATATAGTTTTTGCTGATCAGACAGAGACGATCTTCCTTGCCGACATGTCGGGCGACGGGCTCACGGACATTGTACGCATCCGCAACGGAGAAACATGTTATTGGCCTAATCTCGGTTACGGGAAGTTCGGAGCAAGGGTGTCGATGGACAATTCTCCTCTGTTTGACACTCCCGATCTGTTTAACCCCGCGTACATAAGGTTGGCCGATATCGACGGTTCGGGAACGACCGACATTATCTATCTAGGCAAAAAGAAATTTACCTGCTGGTTGAATCTGAGCGGAAACGGGTTTCGAAAACAGCCCTTTGACATCGAGGCGTTTCCGGAAATTGACAGTAATTCTAAGGTAACCGTCACCGATCTGCTCGGCAATGGAGTTGCGTGTATCGTCTGGTCAAGCCCGTTATCCGTCCATGCGATTTCGCCGCTGAAATACATCGACCTGATGAACGGCAAAAAGCCGCATATCATGGTCTCTTACAGGAACAATCTCGGAAAGGAGGTTGAGCTGGAGTATACGCCCTCCACCCGCTTCTATATCGAGGACAAATTGGCGGGCAAACCCTGGGTCACCAAGTTGCACTTCCCTGTTCATTGCGTGTCGCGGACGATAACCACCGATAAGATTTCCGGCTATCGATTTGAGAGCAGCTATAAATATCATCATGGCTATTATGACCACGCCGAACGCGAATTTCGCGGGTTTGGCATGGTCGAGCAAACGGATTCCGAAGATTTCGAGCATTGGGTTAAACGCGACGCAACCAACATTACGGACCGCGGTTTGCACCAGGAGCCAGTGGTTAACCGGTCGTGGCACCATACGGGGGCATTTCTCGGCAAAGAAAAAATACTCACCCAATTTGCACATGAATACTGGTATGAAGAGATGGCTCGGCGCGGGTTGTCCGTCACCCACCGAGAAGTTTCGCTGCCCGATGCCCGGATTGTCGCCGCACCCGGATTGCCGCAATCTACGATCGACACCCTGAGCCCCGAGGAATGGCGGGAAGCGCTCAGGGCATGTAAGGGGATGAGCCTTCGCGCAGAGGTTTTTGCGCGGGATGCGATTAAGCACGGCGACACCGTGGAGGCGCGAAAAAAAGAACTGACGCCTTATTCGGTTACGGCCAAGAATTGCGTTGTCGAGCTCCTGCAGCCGAAGGGCAAAAACAAGCACGCCGTCTTTGTGGTAAAGGAAAGCGAATCGGTCGCATACAATTACGAGCGCAATACGGAAGACCCCAGGATCGCCCACAATATCAACGTCAAGCTCGATAGATACGGCAACATCATCGAATCGGCTTCGATAGTCTACCCCAGACGCGCGCCCGACATGGGCCTGCCGTCCGAGATCCGCGCGGGCCAGGCAAAAACCGCTATTATTTATACCAGCAATGAGTATACGAACGACGTAATTGACGAGGTTAATTACCATCTGCGGATGCCATCCGATGTCAAAACGTACGAGTTAAGGGGCGTCGCAAAAGTAGGCGCGTTATATGCGCCCGAGGATTTTGCGGATATTCTCTCCGATGCAAGATCCGATCGGGCGAACTATCACGAATTGGAAAAGATGCTCACGGCGGGAAAAGCCGGGCGAAGATTGATCGAGCATGTCAGAACAACCTATCGAGACGGCAGCCTGAAAAACGCTTTGCCGCTTCACCGGATAGTGACTCCTGTTCTTCCGTTTGAAAGTTATCAACTGGCATATACGCCCGAACTCCTCGATGGCATATTCGGGACAAAGGCTAACGCCAACCTTTTGCAAAACGAGGGCAAGTACACCCATAGCTACGGTGATGCCAACTGGTGGATCAGATCCGGCACCACCCAGTTTATCGAAGGGTCGGAAACCACCCAGCAGGCGCGCGCAAGATTTTATATGCCGGTTTCTTACACCGATCCCTACGGCGCAAAAACCCGGGTTAGATACTACGGTTCGTATTCGCTCTTTATCGATCAGACAGAAGATGCGCTCGGAAATCGGGCGGGGGTTGAAAATTTTAGTTTCCGAACGCTCTCGCCGCAGCGCATGTATGACATTAACGGCAACTTTTCCGAAGCAATTTCCGACGAGCTTGGCCTGGTAAAAGCCGTTGCGGTTATGGGAAAAGGCACCGGGCCGGGCAATACGGAGGCCGACGATCTGTCGGGGCTGGCTGAGGCCGCCGAGGCGGCCGAAAAAACCGCCGTCGCTAATTTCTTTTCCGCCACGGATTCGAATCAACTCAGGACGATCGGGAACACCCTGCTCAGACACGCGACCACCCGCTTTGTTTATGATGTCGATGTTTACAGAACGAGCGGAAAACCCGTCGTTGTCGCATCGATCAGCCGCGAAGAACATTTTCAGAAAAACAACAACTCGCCGATCCAGATGGCCTTTGAGTATTCGAACGGGCTCGGGCAAGTGGTGATGAAAAAGGCCCAGGCCGAACCCGGCAAAGCGAAGCGGGTTACTGTCGGCGCGAATAATTCCTACACCGTTAGCGAAACGGATACCTCGGTTCTCAACCCAAAACAGCTCCGCTGGATCGGCACGGGGAGGACGATACTTAATAACAAGGGCAATCCGGTAAAACAGTACGAACCCTACTTTTCGGTCACACCGCAATACGAGGATCATAAGGAACTGGTCGAAACCGGCGTGACACCGGTGATGTATTACGATGCGCTTGGCCGCCTGATAAAAATGGAAATGCCTGACCGCACGTTTTCAAAAGTCGAATTCGATTCCTGGAAACAGGCGGTTTACGACGCAAATGATACCGTGCTCGAATCCGCCTGGTATCGTGAGCGCGCGCTCAGGCTGATCGATGCCCGGCTCACCGCCGAGGGAAAGGACCCGGCAAAAGAAGCCGCCGCCGCCAATAAAGCCGCCGCTCATGCAAACACCGCGAATATTCTCCATTTCGATACACTCGGGCGGCCCGTTCTCTCTATAGAGCACAACCGCAAAAGCTCCGGCGGACCGAGTGAGTTTTATCTGACGAGAGTCGAACTCGATGTTGAGGGCAACCTCCGGCGTGTGGTCGATGCGCGCGGCAACACGGTGATGGAATATCAATACGACATGCTAGGAAACTCGGTATTCCAGGACAGCATGGACGCCGGGCGGCGCTGGCTGCTGATGAATATTCTCGGCAATCCGCTTCGGACGTGGGATGAACGCGGACACGAATTCCGGTACTTTTACGATGTCTTGCACCGCCCTAAATCAAGCCGCGTTTTGGGCGGCGACGGTGGAGCACCGCTCGACAATATATTCGACCTTGTGATTTATGGAGACGATCTGCTAACGGCAGGCCGTGCAAATGAAGCGGCGCTTCGGGCGGATAACGTTTTGGGCAAGGCCGTCAAGCGTTACGATACGGGCGGGTTGGTCGATACGCCCCGGTATGATTTCAAGGGACAGCCGATCTCCACCACCCGAAAGCTGTTCAAACATTATAAGCAGGTTCCGAACTGGACACCGGCAAGCCTGGCCGCCGATCTCGAAACGGGCAGTTTCACCTTTACAACTGAAACCGACGCGTTGGGCAGGATCACCGAGCAGAGCGCGCCCGACGGCAGCATTATTACGCCGTTCTATAACGAAGCCGGTTTGCTCACCAGCGAAGAGGTATTGCTTCCCGGCGCGACGGCTGGGGTCGAGTACATCAAAGATATCGACTATAACGAAAAGGGGCAGCGTGAAAAAACCGTTTACGGGAACGGCGTTACGACCCGGTATAAATACGATAAAGAGACGTTTCGTTTGCTGAGGCTCGAATCCGCGCGGCAAAGCGGCGACCTGCTGCAGGATTGGCGTTACACATACGACCCGGCGGGCAACATCACGCACATTGCGGACAACGCGGCGCCCGTTATCTTTTATAAGAACAACGCTGTAGCGGCGCTTTCCGAATACACCTACGATGCGCTCTATCGCTTGATCTCAGCCAAGGGCCGCGAGCATGCGGCGACTCTCGCGTTCGGCAGTGATGATAACTGGAACGACGGCTCGTTTATGGAGCTTCGCAACCCGGACGATCCGCTGACTATGCGCGGCTATACACAAAGTTATCAATACGACCGGGTCGGCAACATCCTCGAGATGCGCCACCAGGCAAACGGCGGCAACTGGACGCGGAATTACGAATATGAAACGGCTAACAACCGCCTGATCAGGACGCAAATCGGCACCCGCGTCTTTGATTACGAGCACCACCCGGAACACGGATTTATTAAAAAGATGCCGCACCTTGTGGTAATGGGCTGGAACTTTAAGGAAGAACTGGTCAAGACAATCCGCCAGCGTGTTACGAACGGCGGCACACCCGAAACAACCTATTACCAATATGACGCGCAGGGCCAGCGCATCCGCAAGGTTACCGAGAATCAAGCCGCTCCGGGCGCAACGCCGACAAAAAAGAACGAGCGGATCTACCTCGCGGGCTATGAGGTTTATCGCGAAACAAGCGGCGCAAACACCGGGCTCAAGCGCACGAGCCTGAGCCTGATGGACGAGGGCCACCGCTTTGTGATGATCGAAACGCGTAACGACGTTGACGACGGAACGGCAAAGCAACTGACCCGATACCAGATGCACAACCACCTCGGATCGGCCTGTCTCGAACTCGACGATACCGCCCGCGTGATCAGCTATGAGGAATTTCACCCGTACGGAACCACGGCGTATCAAGCAAAAAACAGCGCGATAAATTCAGCCGCCAAACGCTATCGCTACACCGGAATGGAGCGCGATGAGGAAACGGGGCTCGAATATCACAGCGCCCGATACTACATCCCCTGGCTTGGAAGATGGTTAAGCGCTGATCCGATAGGTATTGGGGATGGACTAAATCTTTATAAGGGGATGAACTCAAATCCGATTAGGAACAACGATCCAAGCGGAATGGTGTCTGATGATCTTAATGCAATCTTGGGGGATATTGAGAAGTATGGAGCACAGCTTGCGCGCGGAAAAGAAAAAATTGCAGAGCATGTGATGCCCCATAAATTGATCGAGTACATTACCAAGATTGATCCTAATGATACCTCAAAAGAAGCCGAATTTCTTAGGCAACATATGAAAGGGCTGATTACAGAAAAAGACTACGGAAAAGCGACAACCATTGTATGGGAGAAGTATGCCGCTAGTCTGAAGACATACGGCGAAGGTGACATTGCGCATTTGAAAAATGTTCGTGATCTCCTGAAATCCAATTCACCGATTGACGCACTCAAAGAAATTGATAAAGCTGCTGCGAATGCAATGAGCGCGTTGGAAAATTCGGGGACCAAGATTTCGCCAGCCGCTTACAAAAAGGCTCTAGCCCTGCAAATGACAGAATACGCTGGTAAATCCAGCTTCCGGGTTGCATCTGCACGGTTCTTTGTTAGAAAGGCCGAAGAACTTGCACAACTTGCCAAAAAGGTCGGCAACTCGAAGACTGCGACCAAACTAGTTGGCGCCGCAAAGCACACTCCTGGAACTGGGGCTCTTAAGGCCTTGGCTATCACTGCGACCGGCTATAGCCTGATTGGAACTGCACAAGCGGCTGAAAAGGGAATAGGTGCCGCTACGGAAGGAAATTATGATGTGGCAACGACCAACCTCGGAACCGCCGGTCTTGACACCGTTGAGCTGACACCGACGCCTGCTGGAGCCGTAGTCGGAGCGGGACGTATGGGTTATGGCCTTGGCGAGGCTTTTGACGAAGGGCTAGGCATTGGAGAACGAGCGCAAGCAGCCGCGACTGAGAGCGAAAAGGGACTTATTTGGTTGGGGGCTTCACCGGAAAGTGCCAGAAATCTTGCGGCCGTCAGTGCAAGTCTGGAAGCTATAAATGACTTCAATAGGTTGATGCTGAACCCGGGGGCGCTGAATCAACGTATCAGTGAGGAGCTTACGAAGTGGTGGAATAACTGATATTCCGTCGATTTGAAAGCGCTCCTATTCGTTAGAAAATCTACGCTAGGCGAAATACAAAACATTCTAGATTTCTTAAATAATGCTATTGAGTAATAGAGAACAAAATCATGCCAAATCCTATAACACCAGAATTAGAAAAACGCCTTGATCTTTTCAAGCAAGATTTTCGGGGCAAGGCCGCGTTGGCCAAGACCTTTGAAAAGGTTTTCACCGACAAAAAGGGCGACTGGGAAAAAATTGAACGCAGCCTGAAGCGAAACGCAGCCTTTAGCGATGCGGTGATCGAAAACCTCAAATTCACGCATGACGTTGCCGAATGGTCGGAGGACAGCCGGCCTTTGGTTACGCTCTTTCAAACCGACAAAAAGATCGGCTCGATGCGCGACATTGCTCTCACCTACAACCGGAAAGATCTTAAAAAAGCGGTCGGCCCCGGCGCGGTTCCAAAGGGCGAGACTAAAACCGATTACACGGACAAATTATTCGACCGCCTGTTTGAACAGGAGCCGACGGCGGTTATCGTCAACATGATCACGGACCCGAAGGTTCCGCTTCTAAACGATAACACCGGCAAATTTATCGGCACTCTCCTGCAGAGAGACAAGTTCAAAAACTTTAACATACGCGAGGAATCGGTTTACAAACTGATCGCCCAGGATGACGAATTAAAGGATTTCGACCCCGAAAAGAGGACTAAAAAAGATGACGACTTCAAAAAGAAATATAACGTCGGACGGGCCGATGTGATACGCGATCTAAAATCGCTGCAGCGAATAACCTCTGTCAGCCCGGTGCCCGAAGCCGTGCCCGCTCTTACCCGAAAAGGTTTTGGGACGGCTTACCAGATAACCGAATCGCCGCTTTCGCACTTTCTCGAACAGATGAAGAATACCGGGCTTGCCGAGGAAACCCTCAAGTGGACCTATGCAAATGCCGAAAACAAAAACATATTTGTCGAAAACGCGCTGATCGCGATCAAGGAAGCCGGGATGAAAACCGGAATCGCAATGATCGATAACGGCCTCTACAGAAAGGAGAAAAACGAGCCGATCCCAAGTGACGACAACGTCTCAAAAGAAGTAAAAGAAAAACTAAGAAAGAACAACCTCAGCTGGGAACTGCTTTTTGGTGAGAGCAGTTATTGCGAATGCGGAGAATGTACCTCGGTTTACAGCGCGGCCTCGTATTTTGTCGATCTGCTGCAATTTTTGCGAAGCCATAAGCCGAACCCAAATTGGTTGCCCGCCAACCCGCGGGATATATCCGGCACGGTGTTAAAGGCGTTGTTCGACCGCCGCCCCGATCTTGGCAATCTCGAACTTAGCTGCGAAAACACGAATACCATCCTGCCCTACGTTGATCTGGTTAACGAAGTGCTCGAACAATATGTCGCGTTCAAGGCGTTGAAGGCGTTTAATGTCGGCGAAGAAACCAGCCAGGAACTGCTGGCCGCGCCACAACATACCGAGGAAACAAGAGCCTATCAACAATTGGCCGGTTCGGTCTATCCCTTTGACCTGCCCTATGACCGCCCGCGCGACATGGCAAGGGTTTATCTAAAATCGCTCGAGACGACGCGGTATGAAGTGATGACAACATTTCGTGCTTCGCGGGCGGATAGTAAGAACAGTCGGTGGGATTTCGTTCTCGAACCGTCAAGCAACGGTGGGAATCTCACACGAACGAAAATCGAGTACAGAGGCCGGGAAGCAGAACAGGCGGCGCAAAGAGAACGGCTATCCGGCCTGCATCGGGGCCTTGTCGAGCGGGCGGCGGACGCCGAGTATCTCAAGATGAGTCCGCTGGAATATTCGCTCATTACAAACGAATCTTTTGTCAGCAAGGAATATTGGGATGAACAGCTGCTGCTCACCTCCGGCGGGAGGCGAAGCACCGCGACACAATATCTTGAAAAGCTGGAACTGCCGCGGCTCGAGAGTTGTTATGGCTATCAAACGATCGCTGATTTGCTTAGCCGCGACAGCAGGCGGAAGGATGGGCTGTGTTTTGTCGGCGATCAATTTTTGCCGCGGACCGGGCTTAAGATCGCCGATCTGATCGAACTGCTAAAAACTCGTTATGTAAATTCGGACGACTCGATCTCGCTTCCGACTACCTGCCTCGTCGAAGAGATGACGATCGACTTCAAGCAGCCTGCGGTGGCGCGAGAGAGATATGAAAAGATGCACCGGTTTATCCGGCTCTGGAGAAAAACCGGATGGGCAATGCACGAAGTGGACGAGTTTATCGCTTCGGTTGGGGCCGGCAATATCACGGCCCATCTTATCAGCCAGATCGTTGCCGCAAAGAAGGTGGCAGAAATAACCGGCCTCGAGATCGCGAAACTGCTTTGCTTCTGGGGAAGCATCAGCACCTATGGCGACCGCACGGCTGAAAAGCGAACGTATATTTCTCTGTACGAGCGGCTTTTCCTCTCCCCTGCTCTGAGACCGGACAACAGTGTTTTCAATCCCGACACCGCCGGTAATTACCTGACAACCGCAAACCAAACTATTGCAAGAAACGAGCCCGTTATCATGGCCGCGCTAAATCTTTCTTCCGCGGATATAGGGCTGATCAAAAACCATGCCGGGTTGGACGACAGGCTTTCCTTGTCTAATATATCCGCTTTATACAGACATCGCCTCTTGTCCAAAACTTTGGGGGTCAGGATTCCGCAGTTAATGGATTTCCTCAAAAAATACGACGCAGAATTCGCGGCGTCCGATGGCACGGCATTCGGCAATGCCGGCAGCACGCTAAAGTTTCTCGAACGATGGGAAGCAATCGAAGACTCAGGTTTTTCCTCGGTCCAACTAAGTTACGCGCTCAAGGGCGCCGATGCCGCCAATCCGCTTGCCGCAACCGAAACAGAGGCCGCCGGGTTGACCCGGAAACTGTATGACGGACTAACCCTCATCCGCGACGCTCATAAGGGCCTGACAGATACGAGCGAGGCCACTTCCGAATTAGTGCGAAGCCTGCTGGTCGAATGGCTCAAAGCCGATAAGATCGATCAGGTAATGGGATTGCTCGAAGGCACAACGGTGTCCGGTGGCACTGCGCCTCGCGGCCTCACTATTCAAGATCCCACCGGCACGCTCAAGAACAAATTCTCTTACGATGCGGGCGGCAAAATTAGGATAACCGGTGCCCTGACAAGCGCCGAATTAACCGAGGCAGCGGGTTTATTAGATACAAGTGCGGCCGAGTATAACGACTGGAAAGCCGATATCCATGCGCTTTCGGACAGAATAACCCAGGAGAGGGAAACGGTTTTTAATCTGTTTCCAAACGAAACGCTCTTTGACGATGTTTCGGACGCGAAAGCGGTTCTCGTCGATCCGGCCTCGGGCAAGACCCAGATTGAACGTAAGAGGGCATATGTGTGCTCTGCCATCCTTGTCTATCCCCGAAAGGAACTCTCGAACGGCTTCATCATCGGAACGCTTGCCGAAGCCGTTTTACTCGACGTCGAAATGACGAGATTCCTCGCGGGCGAGGTAGTTCGCGTGACCGACAATAACGGGGTTGCCAAAACGCCCGTAGAAGCGATCGTTACACTCCGCCAACCCGGACCCGCCGGCGATTACCCGGTCAGGAAAGTTTTGAATGCTTATAAAAAGCTCGCCCTCCTTGCCGGAACATTCGAGTTGAGTCTAGAGGAGATCAAATATTTTCACACGCACCGCGCGGACTTTGCCGGGCTCGACCTGAACGCGCTGTCATTGGGCCAATGGCTGCGGCTCAACGCGTATGTCGGGCTGAGAAATTCGCTGGCCGTGCCGCCCGACAGCATTATCAAATTCTGGAAATGGCTGGGCAAGGGTGTTCGAGATGCCGAATTAAGAAAGAAGCTTGCAGTTTTGTTTAATGCGAGTGAGGCGCGAATAAAAAGATTGATCGCCCCCGAGATGTTCAATTTAACCTCGGCCGACTTTGTAGCCGAGCAAAATCTGGTGAGGATTAATGCAGCTCTCGAAATCGCCGAAAAGATCGGCCTCGACATCGGACTGCTGTTCGAATGCGCCTTGCCGAATCCCAGCTTCGCGGATTGCGCCAAATCATCTGAGAATTTGAGAAACGCGATCCGCGCAAAGTACAGCGCTGCCGATTGGAACGAGGCCGTCAAACCGCTCAACGACGAACTTCGCCGCAACGGGCGAAACGCGCTGGTGTCTTATATTTTGCAGCAGGACGCACTGAAACGCGCCGGGGTGCGCGATGCCGACGGCCTGTTCGAATATTTCCTGATCGACGTGCAGATGCAGCCCTGTATGGAAACCTCGCGCATCAAGCAGGCGATCTCGTCGGTACAGCTTTTTGTTCAACGATGCCTGCTCGGACTCGAAGAAGAGCGGAACCTGATCAAACCTTCGCTGATTGAGCGCAAACGGTGGGATTGGATGCAGCGTTACCGCGTTTGGGAGGCAAACCGCAAGGTATTTCTCTACCCCGAAAACTGGATCGAGAGCAACCTGAGAGATGACAAGAGTGCTTTCTTCAAGGAAATGGAAAGCGAACTGCTCCAGAAAGACATCAACAAGGAAAATATCGAAGACGCGCTCAAGGCATACCTTTACAAAGTAGATGAAGTATCGAATATGGAGGTGGTCGGGCTCTATATCGAAGGTGCAAGGATAAATAACGTCTGGAGCAGCAATGCAAAACTCCACGTTTTTTCTCGCACCCGCAACGCGCCGTACTTTTTCTACTACCGATACCTCGCGATCAACGAGGCGAACTGGTATCCGTGGGAAAAGATACAGGTGGATATTCCGAGTTACGATGCCGAGGATGAGGTAAAGATTCTTAGGGTCGGGACGACATACAAGTTGAACCCTAATTATAAGATGCTCAAGGGAAGCGGCTGCTATTTGTCGCCAATTATTTTTAACGGACGTCTGATGGTTTTTTTCCCCCAGTTCGCCCGGAAGACCAAACCGAATGACGATGCTGCAGGTAAATCCATTAAAGATATGGCTGAAGATTCGGTGGAAACTGCAAAGCCGATAGAGTATTGGGAAATTAAGATGGCGTGGAGCGAATACCGAAATGGTAAATGGACGCCAAAGCAGCTAAGCAAAGACGCGTTGGTTGATATACCGCCGGTAACTCAGTTCGAGCGGGACTTCGATATTGCGGCCAGTCTAATGGTAAAAAAGGATTTAGCGCAGAGAGACTATGATATGAAGTATCGTGTCGCGTGGAAGAGGCGGACTAACTGGGATCAAAAACGCCTTGCGGCCGACGCTCAGACCTTGGTGGCTGCAGCACTAGGATCCCGGTTAACTCATCCGGCTGCATGGAAGGCTGTGGATGATCTTGTAGCCGAGCGAGACAGGTTATGGGATATTTATAAAAAGGCATGGGATAGAGAAATAGACGCAAAGGACATTCTCGACGATATAACGCCTGTATACTTGTCAGCAATTGCGGCATTGCAGGGACGCACGCCACCGCAGCCATCGTCCGATATTTCTAACTACGAATTTGTACCTCTAAAACTTACCGGGGTTGATAGTGAGCTCAGACTTGAGGTCTATTACGACCAACGTGAGGTAGGAGCCTTCGGTTTTGATGGCTCGAATCTCACCGCAAAACTCCCAAATGGATCCCGGCAGAATTGGGGCAATGTAGATTATTTTCATCATAGTTCGCACTCGATCAGGTCATTACAAAAGCCAGCTCCCGTTAATCCCGGCAACCTCTTTAGCGATAGTTATGTATTCCGTGATGAATCATTGACAACCTACAATACGTCAACCAATTTCTGCCATAAGGACGCAAAAAAACTGCTCGGGATCATAAATTCCGGACAAATGGATTCTGTTTTTGGCTATCCAAACGTGGCCGGGAATATAACTGACAAAAATGATGTGTTTGGTGGTAATGGGTTGACCATCGGAAATAATACATATTTCATAAATTACCACGAACTAAAACGCCCTTATTCACTCTACAACTGGGAACTCTTTTTTCATTGCCCGACGATGCTGGCGGATGCCCAGAGCAAGGCGCAAAGGTTCGAGGACGCAATGAAATGGTTTCATTACGTATTCAATCCGCTTGCCGAGGGAACCGGCGACAAAAGATTCTGGCAATTCAGTCCGTTTAGGGACATCGATTCGAAAAATATACTGGAGCGGATATTTTCCGGCAACAACACCGCGGCGGCGCAGCAGATCGACGAATGGAGAAAAAATCCCTTCATGCCTCATGTGATCGCTCGCAGCCGCCCTGTCGCCTATATGAAGTGGGTGGTGATGAAGTATATCGACAATCTACTGGACTGGGGAGATTACCTTTTCAGGCAGGACACGATCGAGAGCATCAACCAGGCGACTCAGCTATATGTCCTGGCTCTTCACATCCTCGGGCCAAAACCGGATGTCGTTCCCGGCCGCGGAAAGGCAAAGACGCAGACCTATAATTCGCTGCTCGCGAAATGGGATGCCTTTAGCAACGCACGGAGCGAATTTGAAGTCGCCCGCCCGTTTGTGCCCCAGGCCGCTAATCCGGCTTCTACCGGGAATGCGGCGGCGGCTCCGGGCGGCAACTCCATCGAGGAACTCTATTTCTGTATCCCAAGCAATCCGAAATTGCTGGGTTATTGGGACACTCTCGCGGATCGCCTGTTTAAGATAAGGCACTGCCAGAATATCCAGGGCGTTGTCCGCAAGCTGCCGCTGTTCGAGCCCCCGATCGACCCGGCGCTGCTGGTCGATGCCGCCGCAAACGGTGTGAACATCGATTCGGTGCTCGACGACCTGAACACGCCGATGCCTAATTACCGGTTTTACTATCTGCTGCAAAAGGCGCTCGAGTTGTGCGGAGAACTGAAATCTATGGGCGGCGCCGTGCTTTCGGCTATTGAGAAGAAGGATAACGAGGCGATCACGCTGGTCCGTGCAAAACACGAAAGCAGCCTGCACAATCTCGTGATGGAGATCAAAAAGCACCAGTTAGAAGAAGCCGCAAAGTCACTCGAGGGCCTCGAGCAAAATCGCAAATCGCCCGAACACCGGATGAATTACTATCTCCAGTTGGTCGGCGAAGATGGCGGTAAAATTCCCGGCCTCGACAGCGAGTTTGCCGAACTTGCAAATTCTATTGAGAAACCGATCGACGAGAGCGGGCTAAAATTGATCAAGTATGAAAAAGAAGATATGGACAAGGCTAATTTAGCCGCCGATTTGCAGTTTCTGTCCGGAATGCCCGAAGTTTTGGCTGGAATACTATTTGCGATCCCGATGCTCGCGGGAGACGTGAAACCGTTTGGAATTGGCGCGGGGGCATCGTTCGGCGGAACGAATCTTGGACATTTGACGCAGACAGTATCGAAAGCCCTCCAGATTTCGGCTACACATTTGTCGCATCAGTCGGCGAGGGCCGGTAAAAAGGGCGGCTTCCTCCGTGCTCTGCAAGACCGGATCATGCAGGCCAATGCGGCGGGTTATGAGATCAAGCAGATCGATAAGCAGATCGTTTCGCAAAAGATCCGCATCGCGATCGCCAACCAGGAAATTACAAACCAGCAAAAGCAGATCGACAATGCTAATGAAATAGAAGAATTCCTCAAGAACAAGTACAGCGATGAAGAACTCTACACCTGGATGCGCGGCAGCCTCAGGACGCTCTACCGGCAAGTGTACAACCTGGCTTTCGACCTTGCTAAAAAGGCAGAAAAGACCTATGCCTTCGAACGCGGTGTCAGCGCTCCGAACTTTATCAGGGGCGGTTATTTCGACGCGGGTCGAGACGGCTTGCTGGCGGGCGAGCAGTTATATGTCGCCCTCAAACAACTCGAAGCCACCCACCAGGAAAACCGCGGATACGATTACGAGATCACAAAACATATCTCGATAAGCCAGCTTGATCCGTTGTCGATCGTCAAATTGCGCCAGACCGGCAAATGCGAGTTTGAGATCCCAGAGGCTCTGTTTGATATCGACTTCCCCGGCCATTATTGCCGCCGGATCAAATCGGTTTCACTGTCGATCCCGTGCGTTGCCGGCCCGTACACTGGAGTTAACGCCACGCTCCGCTTGACGGCGAACAAACTGCGAAACAAAGCCGTTCCGCCAAGCCCGTATCCCGAAAAACTCGGCGAAACTGATGATCGTTTCAATAGCTACAATGTCCCGATAGCTTCCATAGCGACCAGTTCAGGACAAAACGACAGCGGAGTTTTTGAATTAAACTTCAAAGACGAGCGCTACCTGCCGTTCGAAGGGGCGGGTGCGATCAGCCAATGGTCTTTAGAGCTTTCGGAGATCAGCCAATTTGACCGGAACACTATCTCCGACGTGATCCTGCATCTGAAATATACTTCGAAAGAAGGCGGCGGCGCTTTAAAGACTGCCGCCACTAATTCCGTTAAAAGCCAGCTCGCCGCGATCAAACAGGAACTCAATGAGACCGGCCTGCACGTGGCAATAAACTTAAAGCACGACCTCCCAAACGAATGGCATTTATTAAAGACGCAAGGCAAAGTGGACTTAAAGCTCGATAAATCGCGCGCACCATACTTTGCACTGGCGCTGATGAAAAGGATCGACGAGGTTATCTGGATCGAGAAGGTTATTTTTCTTGCGAAACCGAACAAAGGTACGCCACTGATCAAGATTAATAACGCCAATCTCCCGCTTACCAAAGAACCGGTCATGGCGCTGTACAACAGCGAAACCAATTTGATCACGCTAGATATCCCTTTCAAATTGGAATCGCCAACCGCTTCCGATCTCGAAGATCTGGTGATGGTTGTTAAATTTGGTTTCCGGCACTAGATTTTTTGTGCGTAAGATAACTCGAAGGCAGGAGCGCCGCCGTCTCTCGGAAATTTTGTGGTGGCGGGGGGGAGACTTGAACTCCCGACCTCGGGGTTATGAATCCCGCGCTCTAACCAGCTGAGCTACCCAGCCACGAATTACTGATTATAAGCTCGCATACGGAAAAATCAAGGCGCTTGGCTTAGCAGGTGGGCGATGTGCGTTGGTAAGATTACATTGTGCGACCAACCTCTTTGTGCGGCTGTACGTCAAATTTATTACGAGAATATGACCTTGGTGATTCGCCCGACATTGATTTTTTGCCTCATATTAATGCTGTGCCTTGCAGCACTCTCTCAGGCGACACGCTCGATAACTATTTCGACCGAGCCTAGTGCGACCGTCTGGATCGACGGCGTGCGTTACGGCAAAACGGATTCGAGTGGAAAGCTCGCGATCAAAACCGTTGCAGCCGGCGGACACACTCTGCGCGTGAGAGCTGACGGTTTTAAAGAAAAAACTCAACCGCTGACGGCCGCGCAACGGGGCGATCTGAAAATCGCACTTGTAAAAACCACCGACGACGCCGAGCTTGCGTTTCAAGAGGCCGAACGCCTTACCACCGTTGACCGCGAAAAATCTGCCGAAGCATACAAACGCGCGGTCAGCCTGCGTCCGGGTTATTTGGATGCTCACATCGCGCTCGCTCGCATCCTGTCAGAGGCAGGCGATCTCGACGAAGCGATGAAAGCGGTCGCGGCGACACGCCGTCTGCGTCCCGGGCTTGCCGAGGCGTCTGCGATCGAGGGCCGCATTCACAAAGAGACCGGAGAAGAGTCGAAGGCGATCGCCGCCTTCAAACGCGCGATCACCGAAGGTCGCGGTTTTCAACCCGAGGCCTACACAGGTCTCGGTTTGCTCTATAAGGAAAAGGCCGAGGGATCTGCTGGCAGCGGCGATTTTGATCACGAGGAAGCAAACTACGCCGAATCAACCAAATATCTCAAGATCGCGCTAAAACAACTTTCCGGCGCGCCCGATGCGATGATCATCTACCAGCTTCTCGGTCTGATCTTTGAGCGGCAAAGAAAGCCCGCCGAGGCGATCGCCGTCTACGAGGAGTTCTTGCGCTTCTTTCCCGAAACGGTCGAGGCCGAGGCCGTTCGTTCATTTATCGTCCAGCTCAAAAAAGACCAACTCTCGCCCAAATAGGTCATTCTGACCGACTTTTGTTCACCAAGAAATAAATTGTTGACACACGAAAGTTTAAGCATGTATTATTAGGTGTCAACGATGTTTATCATCGTTCACCTTGTATAAACTCTCGATCAAATTGACCTAAAGTTCTCTGCTATTGACTCGCCGCCCCGCGAATTTTGCTCAAGAGAACCCAATCCGCATAAATCGATGTCAGCAAAATTAGGCGAAATTCTCGTCCGCGAAAATCTGATCACTTCGCAGCAGCTGCGTGAGACACTCGAATACCAACGTGCCAACGGTGGGCGTCTCGGGTCAAACCTAGTCAAACTCGGCTATGTTTCCGACGACGTTGTGACAGCGGTTCTATCGCGTCAATACGGCGTCCCGTCGATCAATCTCGACCTTTTCCAGATCGACAAGGACGTGATCAAACTCATCTCCGAGGAAGTCGCACTCAAGTACTCTGTGCTTCCGATCACCAAAGCCGGCGCAACGCTCACACTCGCGATGGCCGATCCGACAAATGTCTTTGCAATGGACGACATCAAGTTCATGACCGGACTGAATGTCGAGCCGGTGATCGCGTCGGAATCGTCGATCCAACTTGCGGTCGGCAAATATTACAGCGGCTCGAACGAGATCGACATCTTCGACGCGGCGTTTGCCGTCGAGGCAGAAAACTTTGCTCCGACATCTCTGAAAAACGGCAAGAACGGCCATGCCAAGGCGAAGGTCAGGAATCAGCAGCCCGCAACCGAGGCGCTGTCGGAATCCGATCTCGACGTCTCGCTCGACCGTTTCGAATTTTCAGGCGACGGCACCGAAGATTTTGAAGTTGTCGAAGAGAAAGACGAGATCGATCTCGCCGCTCTGGCACGCGCGAGCGAAGACGCACCGGTCGTTCGCCTGGTAAACGTACTGATGGTCGACTCGCTTCGCCGCGGAGCATCGGACATCCACGTCGAGCCGTATGAAAAAGATTTCCGCATTCGCTTTCGCATCGATGGCGTGCTTTACGACGTGATGCATCCGCCGCTCAAGATTCGCGATCCGCTAATCTCGCGTCTCAAGATCATGGCGAAACTCGACATCTCTGAGAAGCGACTTCCGCAGGACGGCCGCATTAAGATCAAAGTAAAGATCGACAACCGTTCGCGAGAACTCGACTTTCGCGTATCGACATTGCCGACGTTGTTTGGCGAGAAGGTCGTGCTCCGCTTACTCGACAAAGATAAGCTGATGCTCGACATGACCAAGCTCGGCTTCGAGCAAGAGAGTCTCGACAAATTCAAACGAGCGATCTCAAATCCGTACGGAATGGTCCTCGTCACCGGCCCGACAGGTTCGGGTAAAACGAATACGCTCTACTCGGCTCTACAGGCGCTCAACACGTCCGAGACAAACATCATGACGGCCGAAGATCCGGTCGAGTTTAACCTGCAAGGCATCAACCAGGTGCAGATGAAGGAGCAGATCGGTTTGAACTTCGCCGCTGCACTGCGTTCGTTCCTGCGTCAGGATCCGAACATCGTGCTCGTCGGCGAAATACGTGACTTCGAAACCGCCGAGATCGCGATCAAGGCGGCGCTTACGGGTCACCTTGTGCTTTCGACGCTTCACACGAACGACGCGCCTTCGACAATCTCGCGTCTCGTGAATATGGGCATCGAGCCTTTCCTCGTCGCAACATCGGTGAACATCATTCAAGCACAGAGACTAATTCGTCGAGTTTGCAGCGACTGTAGACAGGAAGTTCAGATGCCGCCCGAAGGCCTTATCGAGGTCGGCTTCTCGAAAGAAGAAGCGCCGGGCATCAAGCTCTATAAAGGCAAAGGTTGCTCAAATTGCAATAACACCGGTTATCGCGGCCGCGTCGGTCTCTACGAAGTCATGGATATGACCGACGAGTTGCGTGAATTGATCATCATTGGCGCAAGCGCGATGGAGTTGAGAAAGAAAGCGATCGAAGGCGGAATGATAACCCTGCGCGAATCAGGTCTTTGCAAGATCCGGGCGGGTATCACGACGATCGAAGAAGTTGTTAAGGAAACGGTTCTTTAAGTTTGGAGGAAATATGATAGTACGAAGCATTGCTTTATCATTGTCACTTTTGATCGGTATCGGCACGATAGTTCCGCTCGCGACGGAATATGCCGAGGCAGGTCCTAAGAAGAAGCGCAAACACCGCAAGCAAGTAAAGAAATACAAAAAGTATTCGCGTGCGTGGTGGCGTCAGTATCGCGCTCGTATGAAGCGTAAAAGGGCGATGCAGGCTCGCAAACGCGCTTTGCGTCTCAGACAACTGCGTCTTGCAAGAGCTGCCGCGAAGGCTCGCTCGAAAGGCGCAAAACCGACGGCTACCAAGGTGAAGAAAAATACATCGGCGCCGGCGGCTGCAGTTTTGCCATCGGGCGATCCGGCACCGGCCGGTTGGAGACCAGCTCAAACCTCGCCTGCCGAGTTACAGTTCCGCGTTGACAATTCTGCAGGTGACCAGGTCGGCTCGGCCTCGATCTCAGTTGTCGGTCCGGCGATGGGCGACTCGTCCAGCTCGGGCCGCAGCAAATCTGTCGGCGGCGTTTCGACAACGGCTCTTCGCCGCGACGTTATCGACCGCATGATCCGCGAGAACGGCTGGGTCGTCAACGATTACCAAAAAGAGATCAGCGGACAGCAGGTGTATGTAGTTGTGGCGCAATCGCAAGCGAAAAACGGAGCATTGCAATCTCGCATGTTCTACTTTACCGAGGTCGACGGCAAGATCTATAGCGTCTCGACCAACTCGCCCGCCCAGGAGCAAGAACGTCTCGCCGAAGAAAGCGAAAAGGTCATCAACTCGCTTAAGAGCCGCGTGCGCCCAACGCAACGCGCATCGAACTAGAAAAAAAGTGAATCGTGAATAGTAAATAGAACTATTCACGATTCACCATTCACTTTCCTCTGATCACTATTCACTAACCTCTATGAGCTACGAACAACAGACATCGGTAGAATCGTCAGTTACGCTGCCCGAGCTGCTGCGCAAAATGACCGAGATGGGCGGATCGGACCTCCACCTTTCCACCAACTCGGCGCCGCAGGTTCGTGTGCACGGTCATCTTGCACCGCTTCCCGGGTTTGCACAGATGTCGCCATCGGACACAAAACGTCTCGCATATTCGGTTTTGACCGACGCACAAAAGCATCGCTTCGAGGAAAATCTCGAACTCGACTTTTCATTTGGTCTGAAAGGAATGTCGCGATTTCGTGCAAATATTTTCAACCAGAAAGGGGCGGTCGGCGCCGTGTTTCGTGCGATCCCATACGAGATCAAATCGTTCGAGGCTCTCGGTCTTCCGCAGGTCGTTCAGGACATGTGCAAAAAACCACGCGGCCTGATCCTCGTTACCGGCCCAACGGGTTCCGGTAAATCAACGACGCTCGCATCGATGATCGACAAGATCAACATCGACCGTCACGATCACATCCTCACTATCGAGGATCCGATCGAATTTCTTCACAATCACAAAAACTGCGTCGTCAATCAGCGCGAAGTTGCTGCCGACACGCATTCGTTCGGAGCGGCGCTTCGCACCGCACTTCGTCAGGATCCTGACATCGTGCTCGTCGGCGAAATGCGCGATCTCGAGACGATCGAGATGGCGCTCCGCATCGCTGAAACCGGTCACTTGACGTTCGCCACGCTGCACACAAACTCGGCATACTCGACCATCAACCGTATCATCGACGTGTTCCCTGCCGAACAGCAGGCCCAAGTTCGCACTCAGCTCTCACTCGTACTCGAGGGCATCATGTGTCAGGCTCTGCTGCCAAAATCATCTGGCGACGGCCGCTGCATGGCTCTTGAGATCTTGATACCTAATGCCGCTATTCGCAACCTCATCCGCGAGGACAAGATCCATCAGATCTACTCGATGATGCAGACCGGTCAAGACAAATTCGGCATGCAGACGTTTAATCAGGCTCTCGCCACGCTCTACCATAAACGCCAGATCACGCTCGAGGTGGCGATGCAGCGTTCGTCAAATGCGGACGAACTCCGTGAACTTATCGATCGCGGCTCAGGCCTCAACGAATCTTACGGCGGTGGCGGCACGGGTGGTGCTCGTCCCGCGACTCGCCCAACACCGCCCGCCGGCGGCGGCAGCCCATACGCCCAAGGCAGACCTGTCGGCGAGCGACCACCTGTCCGATAAATAGAGAATTGGAAATGGAAAACGGAAAATTAAAAACCGCCATCCCGTATTCTCAGTTCTCAATTCTCAATTCTCATTTTTGGAGTTAACTATGCCAACATACGCTTTTAAGGGAAGAAACCGACTCAACGAAATGATCGCGGGCGAGAAAGAAGCCGCGAATCAGGACGAGCTGCGTGCGCTTCTGCGACGCGAGCAGATCGTGCTGACACAGGCGTCGGAAAAGGGCCGCGAGATCGCGATCCCGAAACTTGGCCGCCGTAAAAAGGTCAAGGCAAAGGAACTCGCTGTTTTCACTCGACAGTTCTCGGTCATGATCGACGCGGGTCTTCCGCTCGTTCAGTGTCTCGACATTCTCGCCGAGCAGCAGCAGAATCCGTTCTTTAAGGACGTGCTGCGACAGGTGCGGCAGAACGTCGAGGAGGGAGCGACCCTGTATCAGGCGCTCGAACGCCACCCGAAGGTTTTCGACAATCTCTTTACATCGATGGTCGAGGCCGGTGAAACCGGCGGTGTGCTCGATCTGATCTTGCAGCGTCTCGCAACGTTGATCGAAAAAGTCGTTAAGTTAAAACGCAGCGTTGTCTCGGCATCGATCTACCCGGCGGCGGTCATCGTCGTCGCCATCGGCGCGATCGCGGTTATCATGGTCGTCGTTATTCCCCAGTTCCAGCAGATATTCCTCGGCTTGTTAGGCCCGGGCGAGGTCCTTCCGCTGCCGACACGCATAGTAATGTCGATAAGTAGTTTTCTCGCCGGATGGGGTGGTCTAACCACGCTCATCGCGATCATCGCAACTGTCATCGGAGTAAAGTTTTACTACAAAACCCCGAGAGGCCGCTGGCATATAGACACGCTGATGCTCAAGATGCCGATAATCGGCTCTATCTTGAGAAAGGTCGCGGTTGCACGCTTTGCTCGCATTCTCTCGACCCTGCTCTCATCCGGTGTGCCAATCCTGCAATCGCTCGATATCACTGCCAAGACAGCCGGTAACATCGTCGTCGAAGACGCCATTCTAAAAGTCCGTGCCGGCGTCGAACGCGGCGAAAACTTTGTCGATCCGCTAAAAGCAACCGACGTATTCCCGCACATGGTCGGCCAGATGATCGGCGTTGGTGAACAAACCGGCGCACTCGACGCGATGCTCGGTAAGATCGCCGACTTTTACGAAGAAGAAGTCGATGCCGCGATTGGCGATCTGCTCGCCTTGATGGAACCCGTCCTCATCGCCTTTCTCGGCGTGACCATCGGCTCGATCGTCATCTCGATGTACCTGCCGCTGTTCTCACTCATCGGCAAACTCGCAAGCCCAGGCTCGAAGTAAAGAAGCCTTCAGCCATACAACTAACGGTGAATGATGAGGCTTTTCATCATTCACCTTTTTTTATTTGGTGGCTGTCATCCGCTCGACGTATTTTGCGATGACGTCGGCTTCGAGATTGACCGTGTCGCCGGGCACGAGATGCGAGAGGTTTGTCATTTCCCAGGTTTTTGGGATGACGGCGATGTCGAATGAACCTTCAACAAGCGCTGCAATCGTGAGTGAGATGCCCTCGACGGCGACGGAGCCCTTGTAGACGAAGTAGCGCGCGAGATCGTCGGGAAAGCCGATCTTCACCGTGTAAAAGTCGCCGGTTTGCGTCGCGGAGATAAATGTTCCAGTGCCGTCAACATGGCCCTGGACAATGTGGCCGCCGAAGCGCGTCGTCGGCAGCATCGCTCGTTCGAGATTTACAACAGAATCTGTTAGTAGATCGTTGATCGTTGTCCTTCGAAGCGTCTCGGGCGAGACGTCCGCGGCAAATGATCCGCTCGAAACATCTATTGCGGTCAGACAAACGCCGTTCACGGCTATCGAGTCGCCATCGCTGATGTCCGATGTGACTATCTTGGATGCGACAACGATACGAGCTCCCTCGCTGCGCTTATCAATCGCCGCGATGCGACCGAGTTCCTCGATGATTCCGGTAAACACGAAATACAGTTTATAACTAACCGTTAATAACGAATAACTAAAAACCCTCTTTCACTGTTCACTCTTCGTTGTAAGTCATTAGTTGTCTTAGAACCAAGGCTTCTTGTTGATAATGTATGTATTCGAAAACTCCTCGTCCGATTTCGTCAGATACATCACGCCCTCGACGATGCCGATGATGGCGACAACCAGCGACGGAATGCCGCAGAGAAAAAGTCCAACGATGTAGGTGACGAGCATGATGATGCCCTCGGTCGTGTAGCCGAGAATAAATTTGTGAATGCCGAGACCGTTTAGCAAAATGCCGCAGATGCCGGCGGCGATCTTTTTTTCCGAGCCCAGCGGCTTCTGTTGATAAACAGGCTGCATCGGCATCGAGCCTACGGCTAAGCTTGTGCCGCAATTGGTACAACGTCCGCCTGGGGCAAGATTTTGTGTTCTACAGTTTGGGCAACTTACGGTTTGTGTCTGCATAGTTCGTTTCTTTGAAAAAAAATTATCTTCCGTCCATCGTGGCCGGCTCGATCATAGACAGCTTACGAATGTCTATCGAGATTGGTTCACCGTCGTCAACCTCGTTATATATACTAACGAATTTGTGACCGCAGCGAATCGCATCGGGCTTGTATGACGAACGCGTGTGCACGGTTTGCGCGAATGTTTCATCGATCGCAGTGATCAGAATTAGCAGCTCGGCGTCGGTGCGAATATAGTCTTCACTCGTCAGGCCTTTGAGAGGCGAAGCGTCGTCGATCGGGTGAACGACGGTCAATGAGAGCGGCAGGAACGTTACCTTATTGCGCTCGAGTTCGAGAAAGTCGAATCGGCGGACAGCTTTTCCGTTTTCGTTAACAAATCGGGCGAACAGCACCTTGATCTCGAGCTCGATCAACTGGCTGCTGCGGCCGTTGACGAGGCGAAACATCAGTCCCTCGCTATCACGATACGGCGCGATGACGGCGACGTCGCTGAAGATGATCTTCGCGACGGGCCGGGCAAAGCGCGCAAACACAAGCCCGGTGATCAGAGCGTTTGCGAGCAGGCTGTAATACGACTCGATCGTAACGAGGAGGTTTGGCACGATGCCGACGGGGTGGATCGTGCCGTAACCGATCGTCGCAAATGTCTGTACGCTAAAAAAGAAGCCGCGAACAAAAAGATTTGCCGTCGGCGTCGACGATGTATCGACGAGGGCCTCGGCTCCGAATGACGCATACAACGCTCCGAAAATGATGTTGCTGACAAAATAAAGCAAGAGCACAAGCAGCAGGAACGAACGCCACGTCATCGACAGCAGCGTGTGATACAAATTTAGTGACGTGAGGGCGGGCAGACCGGTTCGCTGAACATTGAATGTGCCATCCGGGTTTAGCAGACGCTGCCGGCTCTGACCCGTTACGACCGAGCCGAAACCGAGATCGCCCTCTTCCTTTTCGGAAACATCCTCTTGTTTGAGCAAATTATCAAGTGTTTGTTCTGCCACGGTAAGCTGATTATAACTAGCGTCGGGCAGAAACGCGACTGTAAGGCAACTCTCCGTCGGGACGCTTCCACCCAGTAGCAAAATGTTCTACGATTCTCTTTATGGCCGAACCTCAAATCGACAATCAGCCGCCGAAATTGCGCCGCACCGCAACCGGCGAGATCGACAACAGCTCGCTCGCCGACCTGATCGAGTGGTTTTTGAATTTCGACGAACGAGTCGCTCGTGTGCGTCATGCTAACACTGAAGAGTTGTTTCAGTGGAAGCAAAAGGACGATGCGGAACAAGGAATCGCAACCTATCCGTTCGAGACAGGCGAGGCGAGATTTGCCATCGGCGTGGTGCAGGCCCTGGCCGAGAACAACTCTGAACCGCTGCTGAAGCTATGGATCACCGACGTGCTCGCGGCGCTGAATCACTCAAAAGAAACGAGGACCGAACTCGCCTCGGCTTACGATCTCGACGCCGATATCGAAGCATTTTCTATAGCAAAGAGCGAAAAGTTGACCACAAAAAACGAACGCCGCCTATATCTTACAAGCTGCTGGCTCGAGGCTCTCTGCACCGCGGAGGCGCGCGTCCTCGGCTGGGTCTATCAGGAGATTTACGGGAGAGCATACTCGCCTTAGTTGCTAAATTACTGGCTTCTTTTGGGTTATGATGAACGCCGGATCGCAAGGGTATCATGTCAGATACAAATCGCGTTTTACCACTATTTTTTTCGCTTGATATTGAGCGCCTGAAAAGCGATCTCGAAATCTGCCTGAACGGAGAATGGCGGGCGCATTTCAATACGCGAGACTATTCCGGAAATTGGAGCAGTATATCGCTCCGCTCGCCAAGCGGAAATGAAACGGACATACTGCCCGTTCAATCCGAAACCGGCTATCGGGATACTCCGCTCCTGGAAAAATGCATTTATTTTAGAGAAGTCCTGAACCTTTTCGAATGCGAGATAGAGGCAGTAAGACTTTTAAAACTCGCGCCGGGTGCTGAGATCAAAACTCACCGAGACGCTCAAACCGGATACCAATATGGCTTTTTCCGCCTACATGTCCCGATCATGACCAATGAAAACGTATGGTTTGAAGTAGATGGGCAGCCGCTGCAGATGAAGGAGTCCGAATGCTGGTATGCGGATTTTACCCTTCCTCATGCGGCGAAAAACGAGGGCGACGCGGACAGAATCCATTTGGTAATAGACTGCCGGAGGAATGTTTGGACTGACAAGCTATTTAGATCAGCAGGCTATGACTTTAACGCAGAAAACACTTCATCCGAAACAAACGCTATGATAATCGAGCAGCTTGAAGGTCTAAACACCCCGGCAGCGCGTGAATTGATCATGGAGATCAGCGGTTCTATCAAAGGTTAGAACCTATTGCGCTGGCGAAGGCGCTCGTCCTCGGTTGGGTATATCAGGAGATCTACGGCAGACCCTACGCCCCTTAGTAAAGGGACATTAAACAGGATGGACGAGATAAGCAGGATCAAAACAATCCTGTCCATCCTGTTCATCCTGTTGACTTTTCCTTACTTGAACGTCTGACACTGCCGCATGTCGCCGGATTTGAAGCCGCGGGCGAACCACTCCATTCGCTGCTGTGCCGAGCCGTGGGTGAAAGAGTCTGGTACGACATAGCCCTGCGTGCGTTTTTGGATCATGTCGTCGCCGACCGCCGCGGCCGCACGGATCGCTTCTTCGGCGTCACCGGCCTCAACTCGGTTTTGTTTGGCTGCAAAATTCGCCCAGATGCCCGCGTAACAATCGGCCTGGAGTTCGAGAGCGACCGAGAGACGATTATTCTGTCCGGCGCGCTGAACCTGAGTCATGACGCCCGTGAGGTTTTGGATGTGATGGCCAAATTCGTGGGCAATAACGTAGGCCTGCGCAAAGTCGCCCGGCGCTTTGAATTCGCGACGCAGCTCGTCAAAGAAGGCGAAATCGAGATACAGATTGTAATCGCCGGGGCAGTAGAACGGGCCCGTGGCAGCGGATGCATAGCCGCACGCGGACGAAACCTGACCGGTAAAGAGCACGAGCTTTGGATCTTGGTAACGGGTACGCGATTGTTGCGGCAAAACCTGTCGCCACGTGTCTTCGAGATTGCCCATGATCGCTCCGACAAACTGCCGCTGCTCGTCCTGAGTCACGACTTTATTGGCTGCGGTACCCGGCTGCGGGACCTCTGTGCCGGTCGGCTGATTTTGCAGCAAAGCGCTCGGGTCGCCGCCGCACATGTAAATCGCCACAGCGAGTACGAGCACGCCGATGCCACCGCCGCCGACCATTGCCGGGCCGCCCAAGCCGCGACGGTCTTCTACATTTTCGCTCTGTCGCTGATCTCTCCAACGCATAACACGTCTTTCCTCCTCAATTCAAGCGCACGGTGATAATAGCACCTCCGCGAGTTTGCCGCGAAGCCGTGAAATGCAAACTCTTGACAGATGTGGACTTAGAGGATTAATATGCAGGTGAGTTTTGGTTTTGATTGCTCCCGTCGCGTATCCGTTTCAGGAGGAAAAAGATGATCAAACTGGACATTGTAAACATGGTCGCGCTGCGAACCGGCGTACCAAAGCAAAAGGCTGAGCAGGTGGTCGACTCGCTTTTCGAAGCGATGAAAGAGGCTCTCGCTGCGGGTCGTCGTATTGAACTTCGCGGATTCGGTGTTTTTGTCGTAAAACCCCGCAAACGCGGCGTTGGACGCAATCCGCGAACCGGCCGCGAGGTGCCGATCCCGGCCGGTAAGACCATACGCTTTAAGCCCGGCAAAGAGCTTTCGGCAAAGGCCGTCTGACGCTGAATTTACTTTAGATTTTCAAGATCGCACCTGCTGGCGGCGTGCGATCTTTTTTATTAGATGACAAACCCCGAATCGCCGGACCTATTGTATCGCGACCGGCCGGTTATGCGGCCGACGCTCGCCACGTGGATCAGGCACCTGGCGTTGCTGGCCGCAACATTTTGCACAGCGACGCTGGCGGGGGCGATGTTCCCTTTCGGGATGATCGACACCTTTCCGACGGACGACCCGCAGACGGCAACCGAGTTTTTTCAGTTCATCCTGTCGATGCCGTCGCGTTACGTAATGCTGATCGTCGATGCGATCAATCTACTCTTCACTCAGCCCGGCTACCTCGAATACGGACTTAAATTCTCGATCTCGCTGCTTTTCATACTGATCTGCCACGAAATGGGTCATTACATAATGTGCCGCCGTTACCGCGTCGATGCGACGCTGCCGTTTTTCATACCGACGCCTCCGATGATCGGGCCCGCGGGTACTTTCGGCGCGTTTATCAAAATTCTCTCGCCGATGCCGTCGCGAAAAGCCGTCTTCGATATCGGCGTCGCAGGGCCTATCGCAGGTTTTATTGCGCTGATACCGGTTGCGGTCGCGGGAATCGTCACCATGCAGCCCGCGACACCTGAACAGCTAGCCACGCCAAGTGGTCTCGTATTCACCGATCCGCTGTTTATGCGTGCCCTTGGCGCATTAGTTGGCAAGGACCCAACGCTCGGGCTCGGCAACGCGTTTTACTTTGCAGGCTGGGTCGGTTTGCTGGTAACGGCGCTGAACCTGATCCCATCAGGTCAGCTCGATGGCGGGCATGCGATCTATGCCGTATTTGGCGAGAAGGTCCACTATTGGACGGGCCGCGTTGCGTTTGTCGTTATGGCGACGCTCTCGGTTGTCGGCTTTTACTTTTTCAACAGCCCGAGCGGCTTTCTGATCGCAATTATCCTCGGCATCATGATGAAGATCCGCCACCCGACGCCTTGGGACACGTCGCCGTTAGACGCAAAAAGGAAGGCCGTGGCCTTCCTTACGCTCATAATTTTTGTGCTGTGCTTTGTGCCGTTCCCGATACAGATCAGTTAGTGAATCGCGAATGGTAAATCGTGAATAGAGAGAACGGATTCTGCACTATTTTCGAATCACGATTTACTATTTACGCGACCGCTGGCAGCAGTCCTTTTATCTCACTTACCATCTTCTCTACATCTTCGTCGCCGTCGAGTGCGATCATAAAAAAGTCATAGCTCGTCTTAAAGCACACCATTCCGTTGCCAAAGAACCAGACGCCCTCGAGCAGCGGATTGCCGCCGATAATTTTCCCGATCGGAAACCCGGTGACGGTCGCGGGGTTAAAGATGTTCGTCATCATCACGGCGCCGGATGCGAACGAAAATGCGCCTAGCAGCGGAGCGCCGATGCGTTTTGCGATGTCTCGTTCGAACGCGATACGCTCGGCGTCGGCCTGATTGAGAGCGCCTTTGTCGATAAGCTCCTCGCGGCGTTTGAGATAACCGTTAAAACTCTCGGCGAGTTTCTTGACCGAGTAAGTTGGAATCGCGCTATTCAAAAGCCAGTGCGAGCTAAGCCCCGTAAAAATTATTCCAAGCCCGGCGCCGATCGCCATCGAGGCGCCCGTTGTCGCGGCTCGCATTGGGTCTTCCTGTGCCCAATCGACGGCTTTCTTAGCTGACTTCAAACCGGCGTCGAGCGTTGTCGAGAGACTCGCCCCAAAACCGACTACCTTTGCGACGCGCTTTGCATTCGTGCCGACCGCGTCCGCCGCATCACCGACAAAATCGCCCGCCTTCTCCGCCGTATCGACAACAACGCCGCCGGCTTTTACGCCTACGTCAGTTGCCGCATCGCGAACCGGCTCGCTTACGTTCCACGCTGCCTTTGCCGCTACGCTCGCTGAGTCAATGACGCCCTCAGTGACTTTGACGGCGCGCTTACCGATGTCGGTTTTCTCTGCCTCGGTCTTAACAAAGTCGGCTCCTGTTTTCGCGACATCGACAACTGCTTTTGCACCGCCCTCGATCTTTTCTTTTAGGCCGAGCTGAGCGTCGATCTCCTCAAACTTCTCGGTCGCCCGTTTTGTCCACGCATCGAATTTCTCTTTATAATCCGCCATAACAGTTCCTTTTTACCACAGTTTGCCAGGTTAGAATACGGCTGGCGTCGCGCGGTTGTTCGCATTACTTGGCCGCCAGGCTGTGATAATCTTTGCGTATGTTGATGGTCAAATGCCCGCAATGCGGCACGGAAACACAATTTGAGGGCAACGAGTTTCGGCCCTTTTGCTCGGAACGCTGCAAGCTGCTCGATTTTGGCGCGTGGGCAGACGGAGAGTACGCTCTGCCAACGGAATCGGCGGAATTGAGCGAGCAGGACATAAACGTGATCGAAAAAGCACTGGAGGAAAAATCAAAATGACACTGACCTTCGCCGCCGTCGCCTTTCTGGTTGTCCTTCTGGCGATCGCATTTGTCGCATTCAAAATGCTCAAGAAAACGGTGAAAATGGCCGTTCGCATCGCGATCGTTGCCGTCATCATTGCGGTCGCCCTCGCCGGCAGCGCCTATTTCCTTCTTACTGATTCGTCAAAATCGACACCAAAACCCAAACCTGCGAATACCCGCTAAATGCCTGACGACGTTAAAGAGAATCCTGCTTCGCTGTGGCAGCGCTATCGACGTCTGCCGCGGAATGTGTTGGCGCTGAGTTTTGTTGCGCTGCTCAACGATGTTTCGAGCGAGATCATTTATCCGCTGCTGCCTGCGTTTTTGGCGTTGAGTCTTGGGGCGACACCGTTTGCGATAGGTCTGATCGAGGGATTTGCCGAGTCGGTGGCGAGCTTGTTGAAACTCGTTTCGGGTTATTTGAGCGACAGATTCGGCACTCGAAAGCTGCCGGTTTTTGGGGGTTATGCTCTCACGGCTCTTGTCAGGCCGGCGCTGGCATTTGTTACAAGTTGGCCGCAGGTGCTCGCCGCACGAACGGCGGACCGCATCGGCAAAGGCATTCGCGGGGCGCCGCGCGATGCCCTGTTGGTGGAAGGCGTGGCGCAAAACGAGCGCGGGTTTGCATTTGGATTCAACCGTGCGGCCGATCATCTCGGCGCGGTGCTGGGACCAATCGTTGGGTTTGTTTTGCTTACGATCTTTGCGGCAAACACCGCAAGTCCGACGGTGCTCGAGTACCAACAAGTCTTCCTGTTTGCCTCGATACCGGTTTTTATCGGGTTGCTTGTCATTGCGTTCGCTGTCCGTGAGCGGCCAAAACCCCCGGACGAGAACGCCGAGCCGCCAAAACTGTCGCTCAAAGGTTTTGACGGCAACTTTAAGAGATTTCTGCTAGTGATCGCGCTCTTTACGCTCTCAAACTCGACCGATGCGTTTCTGCTTCTGCGTGCTACAGACGCCGGGATCTCGCCGGTGATGCTGCCGCTGCTGTGGATGATGCTGCACATCAGCAAAGTGCTGAGCTCGCTTGCCGGCGGGCATCTGTCGGACAAATTCGGGCGAAAGACTTTGATCATGTCCGGCTGGCTCGTTTACGCACTGGTTTATGCGGGGTTTGCGTTTGTCGATTCGGCGTGGCAGGCGTGGGCGCTCTTTATTGTTTACGGAGCGTATTTTGGGATGACCGAGGGCGTCGAAAAGGCGTTCGTTGCCGACATGGTGCCCGCGCACCGCCGCGGCACTGCGTATGGGCTTTACAATCTCGCGTTTGGGATTACAGTGTTCCCGGCGTCGCTGCTATTCGGCCTGACGTGGAACAACTTCGGCGCGCCGGTGGCGTTCATCGCAAGTGCGTGCGTGTCCGTTTTGGCGATGGTGTTGTTAACTACTGTGAAAACCGAAGCTAAATTACAAACAGGATAGACAGGATAAGCAGGATGTTTTGATCCTGTACATCCTGCCCATCCTGTTAAATAGAACTTAGTCGCTAAACCTGACCGAGTTAAGAATGGCGCGAAACGTGTTCGAATAAGAATACGAATCGTTCTCGGGCACGACCATATCGAAGTAGATCATCTGGCCGTTACGAAGTTGCATCGTGTAAACGGTCACGACTTCTGTGCGGTTTGTCACCGGCGAGCGCCCGGCGAGCGTTACGACATAGGCCGAGCGGCCGCTGATCGTAGTGCGCGACGCCTGACTCCGCTGCTGCAGGTATTTGTTGCCGTCGAGAATTCCTTTTACATAGTCCTGCGTGTCCTGCGCGAGATCGCCTTGACCGGGATAGGTCCCGACCATTGCTCCGTGCGTGATCCCCTCGTCGCCGTAAGCGCCCTCTGGTGCAAACATTATGTCCGAACCACTGGGAAAATCTTTCCAATTATCCGGAACATTGAACCGTACAGCGCCGCCATTTACGGCTCGATAACGGCCCGACGGAGCAGGGACGTTCTGCGAATATTTGCCGCCCGCGGTCGGGTTCGTGCCGCCGCTGCTCTTGGAGTCCTTTTCGATCTCAGCCATCGTTTTGGCCTTTGGCATGGCGCGGAACTTAGCCTGTATTCGCTCAAAGTCGCGCGTCATCTTGATCGGATTTGGCGAAACGCGAAGAAGGGTCGCCTCTTTGTTTATCTTGTCGAAACGATTGCCCGGATCGGGATGGCTCGAGAGCCATTCGGGCCCGCGACCGCCGCCCTGTTTTGCGATCGTCTGGAACATGTTCGCAAGGTCGCGCGGATCGTAACCCGCAGCGGCCATGATCCGCGCTCCTAAAATGTCGGACTGCGACTCGTATTCGCGGCTGTATTTTGTCTGCCACGCTTGCGCGCCCAACATACCGAGCTGAGCACCCGTCTGTCCGCCTAAGATCGCGCCGCCGAGAATCAACCCGATCGTTCCCAAAGTGTTCTTCGCACTTCCTTGCTTTGTGGCCTGCGCCGTTGCGTGGCGAAGGGCTCCGTGACTGATCTCGTGGGCCATGACGCCGGCGAGCTCGCCCTCGTTACGAGCGGCCTCCATCAGGCCGCGATTTATGTACATCGGCACGCCGGGCAGGGCGAAAGCATTAATATCGCTCGCGTTGACCCACTTAAATCTGTAGTTGAATTCGGGATGCTGGAATTCAGGCGGTATCGCCGCCACGAGGCGGCTGCCGACGCGTTGAATATAATTGGCGGCATCAGCGTCCGTGATTATCGGAAACTGCTTGTCGATCTGCGCCGAATATTGGTTGCCGATCTTTACGTCTTCTTGAACTTTATATTTGTTCTTGGGAGCTTTGATCTGGGTCTGAGCTGTCGCTGCAATAGGCAGTGTCCAGATCACCGCGCTCATTGTGGCGGCAAATAATTTGGCTTTGATATTGTGTAGATTCATTCGATTCTCCTGTGTATGACGGTAATAATAACAAAAAAAATCGACGCCTGATGGCATCGAAGGCGGAGATTCGATGAAATTGTACCGTAAGATGGTTTCCCGCAAAGCTCAGACCGCTAGCTCGGCTCTAATGAGAGCCTTGCGCGGCCGTTGCTGCGGCAGACTGGTTCGGATCAACCGTATTACCGGGGTTTTCCAACGAGTAGAGCACCGAACCGATCTCGGCAATGAACTCGCGCGCCTGCGTCGAATCGAGCTTTTGCCGATATTTCTGCTCAACTAAAAAGGCAATTGCGAGGTCGATTCCGAGGTCGTTTGCTAGGTTCGTGGCTCTCATTATCTTTGAAAACTGCTCCTAAAACGGTCCGAGATCGCGGGTTTGCGCCATTGGCAATCTCAACCAAAATCATGCTATGAGCCCAGCATAACCCATCATGTGTGAATTGCATGTTACCGAAATGTTAAATCTCGCCCGGACGCGCCGTTTAGTAAGTCGCGGTTCAGTTATAATCGGCCAATACAAATAATGGTTAAGATCGTTGACCGTAAATCTTAGGTATACGACCGCCATTTTTTGTAACGGAGTTATCGTATAGAATCTATCGAAATCAGATATAGAACATTATGAACTTAAGTAAATTACGCAACTTGCTCGTGTTGGTTGTATTAGTTGTGGCTGCCGTCGGAGCATCGTGCAGCGGCGAGAAGATCGGTCAGAGTAATGGCAGCGGACCCAGTGGCGGCGCCATGCAGCTACAAGGTTCGGGAGCAACTTTTCCAAAGCCGATCTATGAAAAATGGGTCAGTGAATTTGCAAAGGCCAACTCGGGCTTGAAGATCGACTACCAGGCGACCGGCTCTGGCGCCGGGCAAAAGGCCTTGCTGGCTAAAACGGCTGATTTTGGCGCGTCCGACGATCCGATGTCGGATGACGATTTGAAAGGCGCGGGCGCCGAGATCTTGCACATTCCGACCGTCCTCGGTGCGGTCGTGCTCACCTACAATCTCGACGGGGTCAAGGAGCCGCTTAAACTTACGCCGCAGAATATTGCGGACATTTACCTTGGCAATATCAAGAAGTGGAACGACGAAAAGCTGAAGAAGGAAAATCCGAATGCGGAGCTGCCAAACGCTGATATTCTGCCGGTTTATCGCGCAGATTCGAGTGGCACGTCGGCTGTGTTTACCGACTTTCTATCAAAGACGTCACCAGAGTGGAAGGAAAAAGTCGGGATGAACAAACAGCCGAGTTGGATCACGGGCGTCGGCGTCGGTGCGAAGGGCAACGACGGCGTTATGGGCCAGGTCAAACAGACACCGAACGCGATCGGATATGTCGAGCTCACGTTTGCGAAAGCGAACAATCTGCCGACAGCACTTGTTAAAAACAAAGCCGGCGAATTTGTCGCGGCGAGCATCGAGAGCGTCTCGGCTGCCGCTGCGGGCGCGGTCGCGAAGATGCCCGAAGATCTTCGAACGCAGATCACGGACGCCGATGGGAAGGACTCGTACCCGATATCGAGCTACACGTACATTCTCGTTTACAAAGATCAGGGCGACGCCGCAAAGGGGAAGGTCCTGACCGATTTCCTTTGGTGGGCGATACACGATGGTGAAAAGTTTGCAAAGGACCTGCACTATGCTCCGCTACCCGCTGACGTAGTAAAAAAGGTCGAGGTTAAGATAAACTCGATAACGAGCAGCGGCAAACCGCTGAGACAGTAATCTTGATACATACAGGCACTCTCGGCGATACCATTTTTCGCGCGATTTTGGTGATCGCGGCTACGAGCATTTTACTGATCGTGGCCGCGATCTTTATCATGATGCTGCAAAACTCGTGGCCGACCGTAGAAAGGTTCGGCATCGGGTTTTTGACGGGCAGCGAGTGGAAACCTGCGCAAGAGGTTTTTGGCGCGTTGCCGTTTATCTACGGTACCGTTGCTTCGTCACTTATCGCTGTCGTCATTTCGGTGCCAATATCGATCGGTATCGCGATCTTTCTGGTCGAACAGGCGCCAGTAAACGTCGCGCGGCCAATTGCGTTCATGGTCGAGCTGCTGGCCGCGATCCCGTCTGTCGTTTACGGATTGTGGGGCATTTTTGTGCTCGCTCCGTTCATCCGCGTATATCTCGGACCGGTTCTGCAAGACAACCTCGGCTTCCTGCCACTGTTTCAAGGACGGAATACCGGTATCGGACTGCTGACCGGCGGCATTATTTTGGCGATCATGATCACGCCGATAATCACAGCGGTTGTTCGCGATGTGCTCGAAGCTGTGCCAACAACCCAGCGTGAGGCCGCCCTCGCGCTCGGCGCGACCAAATGGGAAACGACGATGATCGTGCTCGGCAACGCAGCCTCAGGCATCGCCGGAGCCGTCGTACTCGGTCTTGGACGCGCGATAGGCGAAACCATGGCTGTAACCATGGTTATCGGCAATTCGCCGCAGATCACCGCGTCGCTCTTTGAACCGGCAAATACGATCGCGTCGCTGCTCGCGGCAAATTTTGCCGAGGCGACCGACAAGATCTACCTGAGCGCGCTGATCGAGATCGGCCTTGTCTTGTTCCTGGTGACATTCGTTGTCAACGCACTTGCAAAGCTGCTGATACTGAGCGTTACACGGGGCGCTACGGAAAAGCACGTCTAACGGACTATGACTCTGCTGCAAAGCCCAAATCACGGACGACGACGTGTGGTCAATGCGGTAATGACCACGCTGACGGCTGTGTGCGCGATCTGCGCGACGGCGTTGTTGGTCCTGATACTTACCTACATTGCCGGGAAGGGCATATCAAGCCTCAGTTTCCAGTTCTTGACAGATACCCCAAAACCCGTGGGCGAAGGCGGCGGTATCGGCAATGCGATCGTCGGTTCGGCAATAATGACATCGCTCGCCGCGATCATTGGTTTACCGGTCGGTATCGCCGCCGGAGTTTACCTTGCCGAATACGGCAAGAACCTGTATGGCTCCACGGTCAGATTCGTCGCTGACACGCTGATCGGAATTCCGTCGATCATTATCGGAATTTTTGTTTACACGCTGGTCGTTTTGCCGATGGGGAGGCAGTCGGGCTTAGCAGGCGCTCTGGCACTTGCCGTGATCATCATCCCGATCGTCGCCCGCACGACCGAGGAAATGATAAAACTCGTCCCACACTCGATGCGCGAGGGCGCGCTTGCTCTCGGCGCGCCGCAATGGCGCGTGTCATTGAATATCGTTCTGCCGGCGGCTGCATCGGGCATCGCTACGGGCGCGATGTTGGCGATCGCCCGCGTCACGGGCGAGACGGCGCCGTTGCTGTTCACTGCCCTGAACAACCGGTTTTATAACGTTTTTCTCGATCAGCCTATGGCCAGCTTAACCGTACAGATTTATAATTACGCGACCGGCCCGTTTGATGTGGAACATGCTATGGCGTGGGCGGCGACACTGATACTCGTAGGTCTGATCCTTGTGATAAATGTTCTTGTAAGGACATTGACGCGACGAAAATTCTAGATGATGCAAAGCAAAATCAGCATATCGAATCTCGATTTTTTTTACGGCAAGTCACAGGCGTTGTTCGATATTACGCTTGAGATACCGGAACGCGAGGTTGTTGCCTTTATCGGGCCGTCGGGTTGCGGCAAATCCACATTCATACGCACGCTGAATCGCATGAACGACACGATTCCCGGCACTCGAGCGGTCGGACGCGTGACTATTGACGGCGAAAATATCTATGATGCGGGCACGGACGTCGTCGCATTAAGGCGAAAGGTCGGCATGGTTTTTCAAAAATCGAACCCTTTTCCAAAATCGATCTTCGATAACGTCGCCTACGGCATTCGAATAAACGGAATCCATTCAGGCAAAGCCGATATGGCTGAGCGAGTCGAAAAGGCACTTCGCGACGCCGCGTTGTGGGAGGAAGTAAAGGATCGGCTTAATACGTCAGCGTTCGGGTTATCCGGCGGCCAGCAGCAGCGTTTGTGCATTGCGCGCGCTTTAGCGGTTCAGCCCGAAGTCGTTTTGATGGACGAGCCGGCGTCGGCGCTCGACCCGATCGCGACGCAAAAGATCGAAGAACTCGTCGTTGAATTGAAGAAGGATTACACCATCGTGATCGTCACCCACAATATGCAGCAGGCCGCTCGCGTATCGGACCGCACGGCGTTCTTCATGCTCGGCAAACTTGTCGAATATAATCCGACGCAGAAAATGTTCACAAACCCGGACGAGAAGTTAACGGAGGATTACATAACGGGACGATTCGGTTAAAAGTTTAGTAGAATTTAGTTTGTCACTATGGAACACAGAATCATCGATCACAGTCTCGGCGTCCTGCAAGAAAAATTAATGGCGCTTGGCTCTGCGACCGAGGCAGCGGTCGGAGGCGCGATGCAGGCACTGACAACACGCGACAGCGAATTGGCTCAGAAAGTGCTCGACGAGGATCTCGCGATCAACCAGATGGAGCTCGAGATCGACCGTATGAGCATTGAGATACTTGCTCTGCAGCAGCCGGCCGCGCATGATCTGCGATTTGTGATCTCGGTCGCAAAGATCACGCCGATGCTCGAGCGCATCGCCGATCATGCCGGCAACATCGCCGAATCCGCGCTCGTGCTTAACAACGAGCCGCGGATAAAAGATTACGTTGATTTCCCCCAGATGGCCGAGATCGTGGGAAAAATGCTCCGTGATTCGCTCGACGCATTCACTCGCGAAGACGCGGACGCATCTCGCGAGATCATCAAACGCGACAAGACAATAGACGAAGCTTATCATCGCGTGTTTAATGAGCTGCTCGAACAGATGATCAAGGACCCCAGCCTGACGACCTGCGCCGCGCATTTGCTATTTGTCGCGAAACACCTCGAACGTATTGGCGACTATGTAAAGGACATCTGCGAGCTTAACGTTTACTTACGAGAGGCCGTGTTTATAAAGCATAGCTGAGTCTTTTTGGCCGCACTCCACCACAATTTCCTCTCCGCCTCCGCCGGGCGCAGATAGACATCGCCGCCGGTGTCGGCTATCCTAGTCCGGCACACTATCCAATCAGGAGATTTCGTTCATGGCTTTCAGCTTTTTACCGAAAGAAGATCACTATTTCGCATTATTTTCGCAAATGACAGTGAAGATACAAGAGGCAGCGGGACTTCTCGTGGAGCTTTTGCAGGGATCAGATGAGAATTTTGACACCTTGTCAAAAAAGATCAAGAGTGTCGAACACGAGTGCGACGAGATCACTCACAGCGTCACAACAAAACTCAACAAATCGTTCATCACGCCGTTCGATCGCGAAGACATTTACACTCTCTCGGTCGCTCTTGACGACGTTTGCGATTACATTGATGCGGCGGCCCGGGCCGTGGTGATGTACAACATTCATGAGTCAGACCCGTTTGCCGTAGAGCTTGCCGTCGTACTGCA
>JBJXFZ010000050.1:0-23626 GCA_046154245.1 Pyrinomonadaceae bacterium | reverse complement strand
CGTAGTCGCCAGGGACGGGCACGTCGCCGTTTGAGCCGAAGGGGAAGGCGAAGAACGAAAAATCTTCCGAGCGCAGCACGAACCAGTTGCCGTCAGCGGGACGCCAGAATGCGATGTCTGCCTTGCCGTCGCCGGTAAAGTCGCCTTGCACGGGACGATCGGATGTGACGCCAAATTGCACGGCGAAGATCGAACCGTTCGTGCTGCGTCGAACCCACCATTCGCCCGGCCCGGCTCGCCAGATCGCGATGTCGGCCTTCGCATCGCCGTCATAATCAGCCATAACGGGCTTGTCCGTCGATATGCCAAAGTTCACGAACGATGTTCCGCCACCCGAGTTCGAGATGAACCAAGTCGTGGAACTCGGTCGAAATACAGCCGGATCGGTGCGTCCGTCCCCATCGTAATCAGCAGGTGCCGGAATGTCGCCCGATGAGCCCCACGGGAACGCAAAGAACGAACTGTCCTCACTCCTCAAGACAAACCAGAATCCCTCCGATGGCCTGAAGAAAGCAATATCTGCCTTGCCGTCACCGGTAAAGTCACCCGGCACGATCTTGTCCGTCGAAGTGCCAAACTGAACCGCAGCCACCTGAGCATTACTCGAGCGTTGATACCACCACTCGGCACCGTTTGGAGCACCGGGCCTGAAGATCCCTACGTCAGTCTTTCCATCGCCGTCGAAGTCGAACGGCGCCGCGCCGCCGGTCTGTTCAGTAAAGTTATATGCCACGAGAGCGAAATGCTGATCGGTCGCGTCGGCGTTGCCGAGAATGCCGTTGCCATTCAAGGCCGCCGCGTTGATCGTTATGGTAACCGGCGTTCCGGCAGCGATCCCGGCCGGGAGAAAGACGTTCTCGACATTGTCGATCGTGCTGTTTGCACCGCCGGTTGTCGAGTTTCCACCGCTAAAAACATTACCGCGATAGGTGTTGGCACCTATCGTAACGGTGAGGTCGAGATTGTTTATCAGTGCCGGGCTGCCGGCGGCCGGCGGATCGGTCCAAACCAAACTAACGCGAAACGGTTTTGTCGCATTCGCAACCGTTCCTGAATAAATGATACCGTCGCCGGGGTTAGAAAACTCGACGGTTTGATTGACGCGTTTGATCGGCACGGTCGTATCAAACATGTTCTTGAGGTGAACGCGCCCCCAACCCTCGTTGCCATTTGGGATGGTCGCGGCATTCGTCGTCAGGCCGTTCATTTCCTGGCCGGTGTTGATGATCGAGGCCTTGATCAATGCCGGCGACGGATTAACGCCGGCGCTATTATTTTTCCAGAATTGGGTGAACAGGGCCGCGACGCCGGCGATCTGAGGCGCGGCGTGCGAAGTGCCGATGCTAAATGCGTGGTTTGCGTCAAAACAACTGGAAACCGAACTGCAATCTCCTGCCCGCGACCCGGCAACATAGCTGCCCGGTGCTGTGATATCGGGCTTTATCCGGCCATCCGAGGTCGGACCGCGACTGGACGAACTTCGCAGATCGTCCATATTATCAGCGCTGGTGGTTCCAAGCTCTGTCCGAATATTTTCTGAATTTGCGACGACGATCGTATTTTTCGAAGCCTTTGGCCGCGTTAGGGTCAACGCACCGGGCCCGGAATTTCCGGCTGAGAAAACAACCGAAATTGGGTCGATCGAGGCTGCGATCGACGCGTCCTGAACAAAACCGTCATACGTCGCCGCGAGTGAATCATAGACGTTGCCGTTTGTTCCGGCGCCCCAACTGTTGTTCGTGATCGAACCTCTGACGCCGTTTGGACCGAGCGTGCTTATTGTGTCGTCAACCGATTGCTGGTCGGTCGTCGTGTTCCCCGCTTTTAGGAACGGAATGTTAATAATGTGCGATTTCGGTGCAACACCTACGCCGTAGTTGTAACCGGTAGGATCAAGCGGTCCGAACGGCGTGTTACCGGCGATGATGCTCGCGTTTATATGTCCGTGGCCGCCAGACGCCCCCGCAGTCGCTCCACGGAGCGGGCCGTCGACCGTATTGGCGGACGTAATGTAAAACCCGCCATTGCCCGGAATCGAGATACCGTCGTCGGAAACTGCTACCGTCACGTTCGTGCCGTCAACTCCGAATTGAGTCAGCGGATCGTAACCGGGCGGGGAAAGCACGGTTGAGCTCGTAAAGTTTCCCGCAACGATCTGTGCGGCGCGTTCGTCTTCGCGTTGTGGTTTTACGTACGGGTCGATACGGACGACATCGTCGATGCGTGCGATCTCGTCGATCTCCTCCAGCGGAACCTCGATGCGTATGATATTAAAGAAATTATTCGCCAGCCGACTGACGCTCAAGACTCGGCCCTGGATCGAGTTTGCGAATCGCGATTGAACTTCGTCGAAATTTGCCCTTGCAAACACCGCAACGTCGAATGTGGCCGTTTCGGCTTTTACGCCTGCCACGAAAGATCGTAACTCCGGCGAAAGTTTTTGTTCGGGCAGATATCTCCCAACCCATCTCACGCGCGCGTGAGCGGCCGAATTTGCGATCGCATCGCTGTCGCCGTAGACAAAGAAGGCATTGTGCGGAACGTACTGCAGGATCTCGACGCCGACATCGCGAAGGCTGTCGAGCCACTCGTCGTTAACGATCCCGCCAAATTGCACAACGTAATAACCTTTGGCCGGCGCTGCGTCAGTAGTGCCTGAGCGCAATGTTCCGGTCGGCGGCTTGCTGATCGGATCAAACTTTGCACCCGGCAGATTAACCGTACGTTCGATCGGCTGGCTCTCAAGACCGCTACGGCTCAAGTTCGCGCCGCGTTTTTTCGCGATCACGACGAACGAGCCATAGTCGTTGACTATCCTGCCGTATTTCGCTGCGAGTTTGTGATCTGCGGGATTGCGAATCTCGACACGCACCAGCTCGACGTCCTTGCGACGAATATCACTCGTTACCGCGTCATGACTCGCGAACTTCTGATACGTCGCTTTGCGAACCTCGACGGGCGGGCCTTGCGCTTCCTGCACGGGCGAGAAAACAAAAATGACGGCTGCGAAGATCGCGAACACCGTCATAACAGAAACGAAAAAACGAAACTTGATAAATTGGCCTTTCACGACAAACCTCCGGGGTACAAAGACAAAAGAACTAAGGAATCGTCGGTGATTTTACCACGAAAGGCGCGTACTTATTAAGCCTAACCGGCGGCCTTAACCGCCTCTTCCGGTTCGGGCCGCGATGCGGCGAGCCCGAGTTCCGGCGAGCGCCAGAGGTTCGACACGAGCATTTCGCGCATGTATGTCATCTCTTTTGGCAGACGGTCGTAGAGCTTGAAGAAAAGCTCGTCGTGCATGGCGATCTCCTTGAGCCACAAGTCGCGGTCGAGGGTCATCACCTTGTTAAACTGCTCCTCGGTGAAATCGAGTCCGCGCCAATCCATGTCCTGATAGCGTGGCATCCATCCAAGCGGCGTTTCCACGCCGATCGACCTACCGCGGGCGCGCTCGACGACCCATTTGAGCACGCGCATGTTCTCGCCATAGCCGGGCCATGCGAATTTGCCGTCCTCGTCCTTCAAAAACCAATTTACCGAGAAGATGCGCGGCGGTTCGGGTATCTGACGGCCAAAATTCAACCAGTGCGAAAAGTAATCGCCCATGTGATAGCCGGCGAACGGCAGCATCGCAAACGGATCGCGGCGGACCTCGCCGATATTACCGAATGCGGCCGCGGTCATCTCCGAGCCCATCGTCGCGGCCATGTAAACGCCAAATGCCCAGTTGAACGATTGCTGAACGAGCGGCACGACCGAGTTGCGTCGTCCGCCAAATATAAATGCCGAGACGGGCACGCCTTTCGGGTCGTTAAAGTTTTCGTCAACGACGGGGCACTGCGTGATCGGCGCCGTAAAACGCGCGTTTGCGTGCGCGGCTTTTGCGTCAGATGACGGCGTCCAGTCGTTGCCTTGCCAATCTATCAGATGTGCAGGGAGTCCCGACGCGTCGGGATCCATGCCTTCCCACCAGATATCGCCATCGTCGGTCAAGGCGACGTTTGTAAAGATGGTGTTCTCCTTTATCGACTCCATCGCGTTCGGATTTGTCGAATAATTAGTGCCCGGTGCGACGCCAAAAAATCCGTTCTCGGGGTTGATCGCCCGAAGTTTGCCGGTCTCATCCGGCTTGATCCACGCAATGTCGTCGCCGACGGTCGTGATCTTCCAGCCTTCGTCCTGAAACGCCTTTGGCGGAATGAGCATCGCAAAATTTGTCTTGCCGCATGCCGAGGGGAACGCCGCGCAGACGTAATCTTTGCGTCCATCGGGTGACTCGACGCCGACGATCAGCATGTGCTCGGCGAGCCAGCCCTGCGCGCGGCCCAAGGTCGAGGCGATACGCAGCGCGAGGCACTTTTTACCGAGCAGAGCATTGCCGCCGTAGCCCGAGCCGTAACTGACAATAGAATTTTCTTCAGGAAAGTGAACGATGTATTTGTCTTTAGGGTCGGGCGAACACGGCCACGCGACGTCTGCCTGACCTGCCGCGAGCGGCATTCCGACCGAATGAAGACATTTTGTAAATTCGCCGTCGCCGAGCGCCGCGAGCGCCTCGGTGCCCATGCGCGTCATTATGCGCATATTGACCGCCGCATAAGCCGAGTCCGTCAACTGCACACCAAACTGCGAGATCGGCGAACCGATCGGCCCCATGCAAAACGGCACGACATACATCGTGCGGCCCGACATACAGCCATCGAACTTTTTCTTTAAGATCGCCTTCATCTCTGTCGGCGCCATCCAGTTGTTCGTCGGTCCGGCGTCGCCCTTTGCACGCGAACAGATGTAAGTCCGATCTTCGACCCGTGCGACATCCGACGGGTGCGAGCGCGCAAGGAACGAGTTCGGCCGCTTCTCGGGGTTCAGTTTGATAAACGTCCCGCTGTCAACCATCTCCTGACACATGCGGTCGTATTCGGCCTGCGAGCCGTCGCACCAGACGACATTGCTCGGTTTACACAAAGCAACCGTCTCGGTCACGAATTTGATCAGTTCTTCGTTTGTGATCGAGGAAGGTATTTTCAGATCGGTCATAAATTTCTCCAGCGCGAATTTTACTAGATTACCTTGAATAAAAGGAAAGAAACGAGTAATAAGCCCTCGTTTCAGCAGTTATTCGGATAGCTTATCACAGCACAATTCAAAACTCCGAGCGCCGATACGGCATGCGTCTGAGTTTCCCAAACTTCGCGCGAGATCAGTGAAAGTCGCGTCCACGAGCTTAAAATCGCGCATTCGACATCAAGAATCCACATTTTCAGACAAAATCGCATGTGCTATATGAGAAATCCACATTCCGGGAGAAAGAAGAGCAATTTCACGCAAAATCGAGTATTTGAACGCGCAAATTTCAAAAAAAATGTGTAAGGTTTTGGCCAAAAAAGTCATATGTAAATGAAAGATAAAAAATTTGGAGAGAAAAATTCAGGTTACCGGAGGAAATTATGGACGGCGCAACGATTAGACGGATAGATGCAATGACAGGGGGACCGCAATTCTCTAACGAGAATAACGTCTCCGCGCTCCGTGGCATGATCGCCCTGCGCACCGCCGACGCCATCATAAGAATCTACGCCACGAACATCGGCAAACTCGCCGCCTGGCTCACGGCCAGCAAACGTCGAAAAAGCCCCGAAGAGAGCACCAAAACCACTGCCTTCCCGATAGGAGGGGCGCATTATCAAGCCTCACTTATTGTGGGCATGATCCCCTAAGCAACCCTTTATTTAATAAATGCGAGGTTCAAACATGACAAGGGAAAACAGACACGTCAATAAGTATTTTTCGCTGCGATTACTAAGATTATTTACTGTGCTGGTACTTCTTTTATTCACCATTTGTTCCTATGGTGATAAAGCTATGGCGGATGACGGGTGTCTTCCGCTAAAGGGCTGGTTCATAAGAATTAATCCCGGCCAAACCGAGGCTCCTGGCGTTAAATTCGAGATCGGATTTGGCGGTGTTGAATCAAGCCACACAAATTGGCGAGAGTGGCGTCACGGCCAGCCACATGAATTTTCAGTACCTGTCCAGTTTATTCGAGCGGAGGAAATATGGATCAAAGGAACCTCATTAGAAGAGGACCGGGATGTTTCGATGTGCGTTGGATTCGATGACCATATAACTCAAAAAATGTGTTTTGACGAGGATGAAGAGCATGAAACAAGCCGCGGCGACAATGATGGCTGCGGATGTTGACTGCCTATTAACAGAACAGATGATAAGAGGTTAGCAGTATGTTTAATATACGATTTCTCGTTCTTGCGATGCTCATTTTAATTGGCAACTCTATACAGGCACAGAAGCGGCTGGATCCTGAACCAGTTCCGCCATTACCGGCTCCGCCAATTCAACCACCTCCCGTAATCCTGTCAGAAATTCGTTTGCCGGTGACTTCAAATGTTCCTGATTTGAGCATTGTTGACGATGAGGTGTGTTCCTTGTATAAAGGACACCTTAGTTACATTGATATTCTTCCCCCGATTGCCGCGAACGCCGATTTTGAAATTTGGCGCGACAAGCCTCTGAATATTTCTTTCTCTGGTAATACCCTGACTGCTAGTATGCATGCTTATTACTGGTTAGTCGGCGAGGTTTCCGTTGTCGGTATACCGATATTTGGACAGTGCGGAACACAAGGCCCAGGTTTTGTGTATGGCGATGAAGAAACTCGCGAAGTCATTGTAACGATGGATTCAAGAATAAAATGGCATCCGGATTGGCGAATTGCCACACAAACTTCTGTCCGCCCCTTCAACAATATCAACCGCTGTGTTGTAACCAGACGACGGTTGGACATTACTGACCACTTTAATAAGGCCGGTGAGGGATATTTACGGAGTGCGGCAACTAAGTTTGACCAACGAATAGGTGAACTATCGAATTTCAACGCAAAGGCAAGGGACATGTGGATCGAAATGCAGAAACCTATCGGACTTGGAGCTAATACTTGGCTTTCAATTCAACCAGTTTCTGCTGGAGCGGGAGAAATTAACGTAACAAATTCACAACCTCAGCTTGCACAAACTGTTTTCGGTCTGACTGCCGAACCAAAAATCATTATCGGGAATAGTCCGTCTCCTACTACCAATCCTTTTCCGGCATTAGAACCACTTGCTGCTGGCCCCGATGGTTTTCATGTTGTTACCGATGCTGAGATGGCCTTCGAAGAGGCAAATAGGATCATAAATGATCCGGCAACAGGTATTATCGGCGCGACATTTCAATCCGGAAGACGAGAATTGAAAATTACCGGAGCGCGAATTTATGGTAGCGGGTCAAAATTGGCCGTCGAATTGTCGGTCGAAGGACGAGCTTTTGCGCGGGAAGGAACCCAAAGTTGTCGATGTCGTTACGGCTGTCCGTAAGGGCTATAACCGTGTCCGATATTTCTTTGAAAAACGGTTTTATAAGCTAAAAGGCAAGATTTATTTGACTGGAACCCCAAGTTTTTTGACAGATCGGCGCGAAGTTGTTTTTCCTGACCTTGAATTTGACATAAAAACTAGAAATGTCATCGTGAAAGTTGCCGCTTGGATCCTAAAAACCAGAATCACTGAACAACTTCGAGCGAATGTGCGAATTCCTCTTGGGGGTAAACTTGATGATTTGAAGGTAGCGCTTTCGGCGGGCTTAAATCGCCAACTTGGCTCCAACGCCCAAATGACCGGACGGGTTGATTCCTTGGTTGTAAATTCTGTGTTTATTGGAAGCACCGGGATAAACGCTCGAGCGACAGCCGATGGGAGAGCGGGGATAAGTGTAAATTGGCAGTTCTAATGATTTCGTCGTTCTAAAGCGTAAGGCATGTTTGAAAAAGACAACCTCGTCGCGTCAGTCCCGATGCATCGGGATTCGCGATTGATTTCAATTGCCGCTGATGCGGCAAGAACTGTTTGGGATTCGCCCACTAATCTAGTCTATTCACATTTTCAGAAAGAAGAGAGGAGAGAAAAATGAAACGTGCGATTCGACCGACCACTTTTTTGTGCTTGGCTTTAGTTCTGCTACTGGCTTCATCTTGGATTACTCCCGGAGGGGCTTTTAGCGAGGGAGACAATAGACGTTCCCTCTGGAATTCCGGAACCGATCTCAATGCTCCTGAGCGGATTACGATAGAAGTTCCGCTGAAGGGAGAAAATGTAGAGACCTTCAAGATATTCGTTACTTATGCTTACGGTGGCCCTGGCTGGGTGGCTTTTATGAACAGGGGCGGTCCTGTCATTTTGCCTTTGGAAGACACAGGTGGCGATATTGAAACGGTCAGCTTTACTGTAGATGCAGCGTTTGTGAACAGAGACGGAATCCAGAATGTTACCGTTAGAGGTAATGGCGCTGAACAAGGCTTGCATCTATACAGTATTAAAGTCGTCGCAATTAATGAGTCAGACTAATAGCGTAGGGTGAGGCCGCGAGGTCGCCACCCTACGAATAAACGCCCAAAACAATTCCGTCCCTGAAAGGGACGAACAAATCACGTAATTGTTCGTCACATTCAGGGACGGTTCTTTTGTCGGAAACCAAACGTAGGGCTACGGTTCTGGCACATAAGACGTGCCAGTGTTGAGGCGGGCCATCAACCGCGCCGAGGCCAGTAAATGGCCTACTGTTCTGTTGTATTGCCTAAAATCATAATTTCCTATATTATGATTTTACGATGAAGACAAGACAAACCAAACTATTGAAGGTTCCGGCAAATGGGCAGATTAGTATTGGCAAGTCATGGGCCGGACGACACATTCTTGTTGAAGAGATCGGCGACGACAAGATCCATATTTCGTCGGGTGTTTTTGTTCCGGATTCGCAAAGGACATTTCACACGGAAAGCGCTAAAACCTCTTTAGAATCATTTAATGAATGGGAAAGCAAAAATCCGGCAAAGGGCACTGATGTTGAATCTTTATTCGCTTCTATAAGAAAGAAAAAACAAACACGTGCCAAGTAGATCAAAGCCGATTTCGACGCAGCATCTGCTTGTCGAATGCGATTTGGAATTCCCTCGAATCATCCGCGAGCTTTCCGAACTTCCACTGGATGAGTTGAATCAGGTTGAAGCATCCATTTTGAAGATCAACCGGATGACCTGGGATCAGCTCTACAAAACCTCTTCAAAAACACAAAAGAGAGGCTTGAACTGGGAGCCTATAGCCGGACAAACAACCAGATCGGGCAAAACGATCGCGTCAATTAGAATCTCAAAAAAATTTCGAGCGAGAGTCTGTCGTGACGGAAAATTTATGCGATTCATTTCTCTTCATCCCGACCATGACAGCGCCTACGGCGAGTCCGGCGGAGAAAATCTGTAGGAACGATAAAGCCTCGTTCACGAGGCTTTGCCGAAGGGCACGTAGCCACGACGCTTTAGCGCGTGGTTAGATTGAGGAATTGATTCAATTAAGGCGCGATCATTTTATCTCAAAGTTCCTGATCTCCGCCGCCTGTTGTTGAGCGAGTTGCTCCCTTTGAGCGGCAAGTGTCTTTCGTTCCTTTTCCATGTCCTCAAGCCGCGTTTCTTGTTCGCCCGCCTTAGCGATGTAACGCGCGATCAGCGTTTTTGCCTCAGGGGTTTTTGCCAGCGCCTCGATGTTTTGGCGAAGTCGTTTTTGGTCTGCCTCGATCTTTTCGACCTCTTCGCCAAACGACTCAAGTTTGCGTTCGATCTCGGCGATCTGTGTGCGAATGTCTATCAATTTCTCGAGTTGTGTGCGAACGGCCTCGCTTATATATCCGCGGGTTACAAACAGAGCGAGATCGGTCTTTTGCAGGGAAGTGAGCTGATACGAATCCATCAGCGGTTGGCGGACGGCGATCTTTAGTTTCTTGTTCTCAAACGCGCCCAACTCGACGCGAAATCGATAATATCGCTGCGTCGTATAGTCAGGTTTTGGCGATTCATCGGAGAGTTCCCAGCCGCTGCGGACCGGATATTCGATATAGACCGTCTTCTTGCGCTCCGTCTGGTTCGCGATCTCGTAGGTTTTCTGTTCGCCCTGAAAATAATGAACCTGAAACACGCCGTTCACGGCCTTGATCAATTTCGCGGGTTCGCGATTGCCGTCGTTCCTGACGACGACGTTCGTCCCGAGATCGAGTGCGAACGAGATCAGCCGCTGTTCCTTTGGCTTTAGCCGTTCCATCAAGGCTTCACCTGCATACGCATTGCCGTCGATGACCGTCAGGCTGCCGCTCTCGAGCGTAAGATTTGTCGTATTTTTTAGCAAAACGCCGCTGAACGGCCGATCGAGGCGCACCGATTCGTTGTACACAGCGACCCGTTCGCCGTCCATTTTTGTCTGAACGATCGGTATCAAGGCAGAGCGATTTCGGTTAACCGTTACGGGCTGTTCGATGCGGTATTCGAAAAGGTCGCCGATCTCCGCACCGGTCGCCGCAGCGGTGACACCCGAGTTTGCGCCGGTAAGGGCATCGCTTACTTTTGTTTCGTTCGGGTTAAAGCTGCTGTTAACTACGGAACCAGGTGACGCCATCATAAAGTTGGCACCGCTCCGACCACCATTGACCGGGAGTTGAGATATCTGCCCCGCTGTTACAGTCACAAGCTCGCTAACCGACCCAACCTCTAACCTAACCTGTAATTCGCGGCCGGTGTTTGCTCCCGTCACGATCATGGATTTAAATCCGGACGAATCTACGCGAACGTTATATTGTCCCCGAGCCAATCCGTCCTGCTCAAAATCTCCGTCCGAGTCCGTCGTGGTCGAGTACGCTCGACCTGTCACGGCATTAGTTATGGTGACCCTGGCGCCGGCCACAACCGCGCCGTTTGGGTCGACGACCTTCCCCGAGATCGAATCGGAATCGCTGTCGTTACTGCCGGCCCCGCTGCCGCTTCCATACCCGACTCCGCCACCCGGCTCATATACCTGTGGCTCAAGTTGCAGGTCCTCAGGTGTCGGGACCACGGGCCGGTAGCGGTAGAACGGCTTTTGCAAATTCTGTATGAACGAAATTGGTGAGCCGGAAACGAGCGACATCTGCACGCCTTCCCAGTCTTCTTCGCTGACGTTATCGACGATCGCCCAACCCTGAAAGAACGGCTTGCCCTCATTATCCAGCACTACGCGATAAGTGGTTTTCCAGATCGGCGCGGCGATGGTGTATGTGACGACCATCTCGCGCTGGCCCGCGCCCTCTGAGGTAACCGTGATCGTCTTTGCGTCCAGTCGACGCGCGGACGCCGTCGCATTTGCAAACTCGTTTACATCTCGTCGCGTCCCGTCCTCGATCAGCTTGACGCTTTTTACGTCCGCGAGATCAAAACTCGATATCTCACCGCTCTCCGATGCGATGACCAGAACGCTGTTTACCTTTGTCTCTTTTTCGCTCTTTGTCTGCTTGCGCTCGATGGTGAGGATCGATCCGCTCGCCACGCCCCGTGTCGATGTGACCACGACCTTTGCTCCCTGCAGTTGCGCAAGCACGGCCGAGATGCCGCCATCGGCAGATATCGCATCGACTGAAAACGGAATTTCAGCCATCCGCGAAGAGATCGGCGCCGACGAATTGTAACTGACCGCGCCGATCTTGCCCTGACCGAGATCTAACACGACCATCGATTTCAACACGTCATCGACCTGCGATTGTTTGAACGCAAGATTGATCTCGGCATTACCCGTAACGATGCCGCGTCGCTCGATGTACGACACGCCGTTCGAATACAAAATGACCCGTCGTATCGGCAAGGTCGATGTCGTCGTCTTTGCCGCGAGCGCCGCGACCGCGGCGCGCATGCCGCCGGTTTGTTTTCTCTCTCTTGTCTGTCCGACGGCCGAAAACGCGCACACCAATACCGTCAGGAAGAATATAGTTCTTCGCATGTTGATTTGATCCTCTCTCTTAATTTCGGTTTGCTAAACTGCCTAAAAGATGAGGTGAGTAAACGATTTGGTTGCTTTGCTGCGCCGTCACGGCTCGCCTTCTCGCCCTCTCATCTCTCGTCTCTCGTCCCTATTCCCTCGTCCCTCGCCAACGTATTTCACGCGAAACTCCAGGTTCTCAAAAAAAAACACAACCCTCGAAAAGAAATGTGTAAGCGTTTGGCCAAAAAGTCATATTTAAGTGAAAGAGAAAATGACTTATCCAAAGCCATGACCCTGGACATTTGAGGAGGCAATACCATGAACTTCGTATTTTCGGAAAACAACCTTCGCAGGTTGTGTCAAATCAACAGTTTCGAGTTTCCCGACGACGGGCTCGTCTTTTTTGGGCTGCGCGGCTGCACCGTGGTTAACGAGACCCAGAGTGTGCAGTTTGCCGACTCACACCAACTCGACACTGTCGATCTCAATTACAAAAGACCCCGTTGCGTGATCGGCCAGTGGAAGCCGGCCGAGGGTAAGATCGCGTGCTTTATCGGCAGCACCGTACCGAGCATCAGTTACATCCAGCATGCCCTGGCGGCACAAGGCGTCGGGGCCAACCAGCTAATGACCGGCCGGTATGACGACTACGTCAAGGGGATCCACAAGTACGGTCGGCCCACGGGGCACCGGGCCTTTCGGCAGACTAAGGCGCGCGCGATCCGCCGCACAATGGACGACCTTGATTACGAAAACAACGACCGAGTCGAGGTGATGAACCCCTTCGACAACATTCATGCCGGTTGGTGCTCGGGCTTTGACGCGGGCTATGACAGTGCCGGCTGCCAGGTTTTGATGGGACACCCGAAATGCGCGGCGCGCGGCGCGGCGGACGAGACGGGCCACTGGAAGATTTTTCGCAGAAACGCTTACTCACTTGAGCAGAATCAGTTTGTCTACATCCTCTTGACGGGGAACGACGCGATGCGGCAATCACTCGCCGGTGAGGCGAAACGCTCGGCACGTCTCAGGTACGGATCAGAGGGCGAACTGGTCAAGACCATGCAGCAAGCTTTGCAGGACCGCGAGATACTCGAGAGTAACCCCGATGGCAACTTTGGACAGCGCACCCTAATGGCGCTATTGAGTTTTCAGGAACAGACTTTTGGTACCAACGCCGACGACGGTGTCGCTGGCCCGATGACGGCCGAGGCCCTCGGAATTGAGTGGCCAGAGGTCTAGTCCCGGCAGCAAATTCACGCGGTTGCTTTTGCCACCGTATCGGCAAGGTCGATGTCGTCGTCCTTGCCGCGAGCGGCGCAACCGCGGAGCGAACGTCGCCCTCTCGTCGCTCGTCTCTCGTCTCTCGTCTCTCGTCTCTCGTCCCTCGTCCCTCGTCCCTCGCCTCTCGCCCCTCGCCTCTCGTCCCTCTTCCATCGTCCCTCAAACGCAAATTTCGAAAATAAACGTGTGAGGTTTTGGCCAAAAAACTCATATATGAGTGAAAGATAAAGAATTTAGAGAGAGAAGTTCAGGTTACCGGGGGAAATTATGGACGGCGCAACGATTAGACGAATAGACGCAATGATAGGCGGGCTGCAATTATCTAACGACCACTGCGCCCTCCTCCGCCCTGCGCCCTACGCACCCGCCGCCATTCTTAAAATATCTACGCCACGAACATCGGCAAACTCGCTGCCTAGACCTCGGCCTCGAGTGTCGAAAAAGCCCGAAACCCAAAGTACCGACGCAGCAAAAATGGATAGGTTATGACAAAACATTCTTCGACCGAAGGGTCTTCTAACGAATCGACAGTTACTGTTCGGCTGGACGGCGAAATTTATGGTTTGGTGCAGGATGTAGCCCACGAGTTTCAGATCAACGAGAGCGATGCAATTCTGGAACTGCTCCATTCGGTCACATTACTCCGGCGGGTGCTACTTCCATCTCGACATCAGCTTCGGATTCCTATCGACACACCTAACCGTTTAGGCAGCAATTCAATGGACTCGAAACGAAGCCGCATAGACAGGGCTACTCTGATTATCGCTTTAGCTTTCGCGACAGGCGCACTTCTTGCGGTTCTTTACGTGGTTTTCTTAAAACGAGGATAAATCAAATGACACAGGTTCTAATTGTAGTTCTAATTGCCGCCTCCCTGTGGGACGGTTTTACCACCATTTATGGAACTCTAAACATACTTGGGTCGGGGGGTGTCGCGATCGTGGCATCATTGCTCTTTGGAGCCTTGATTCTCAGCTTTCTTCTTAACACCCAGAAGGTTTGGAAATGGGAATCTGACTTCGCCGGCGGCCTATTGAAACTCTTTTGGTTCGTTGCGATTGCGTATGATCTCTACACGGCATGGGATGGGAACCAAGCTTTTATCGTAGGGGAGACGAAGAATGAAAAGCAATTGATAGTTCTTGCGGGTCTCACCATTATGATCAGCGGGTCACCAGTTATTCTGTCTATACTTTGGGAGAAAATGATGGACTGAGAAGTGACCAAAGCCGTCTATTGCACCTGCTGGGACGACAACATTGTCTTCACCATCAACACCGCCGGTGACAATATCTTGGTCGCGACAATGCCGAGTCAATAAACTGAGCTAGAATGAAAATTCTTTCGCGAGAGAAAGTTGTGACACTACTTAAGCTCATCGGGCTTGCAATTGGCGTAGGTCTGATAATTGTGGGATTGATATTTATTCGTGATTATTACAGTCCATCCCACTACTCTCTTTCTTACGGCATCGAACGCGACGAGACTGGATCTTTCCCTTTTGGCGTTGTACCTGTTATCGGAATCTTTGTCCTGCTTCTCCTATTTTTCTCGGGCATTAAGGCATCGCAAATGAGCAGCAATATTTGGGAGTCAAGGAGCATCGATATCCCTTCAGTATTCTTGGTTGGGGCCAGTATATTAGTCCTGATTTCTGTAGGCGTCGGGTTTTATCTGTCTTTTTACAGCTACAAAAAAGTGAATCATGCAAACGTAGCTGAATCACTTTTATCACTAGAGGTAACGGGGCCGCCTGGAGAAATTAGGGCCAATGAATCTATCGAAATTAACGCGGTACTTACACTCAATAGAAATCTAATGGAGGGATTGGTAACCGGAGATATTGAAAATGAAAAAGCAATGTTCGGATTACGTGAGTCTGAAAGAAGAAAGAAGATCAAAAAAAAGATTGATGAGGCAATAAAGAAAGGGAAGGGTTTCCTATTGCCCGATTTGAGAGCAGAACTAAGTGAACTTAAATATCTCGAATATGAATCCTCTACACGGCTACAATCTGGCTTTACATCGAACCAAGAATGGCAAAAAAATAAACCGGTCGGTGTTAGCAAAAACGCAAGTTGGACTTGGATACTTACGCCGGCTCTAGATAGATTCGGTCAACAAAAGATTTTAATTGAAGGTGTAGTTTATAACGACGATGGAAGAATTCTTGCTGAAGCTCGATCTGAAACGATTTACGTAAACGTCCAGACACCGCTTGGTTTACCATGGTGGCTTGGTTACGGATTGAGTCTTGTTGGAGGAATATCGATATTTGCCTGGATTTGGGATTTTGCTAAGGAACGATGGTTAAAGCGAGTCTGACCCACAGGCGTGTTTTGTTGAAATGTATTTACGGCTTTCTGGCTACATCGTTACCAAAACCAACGCCGTCTATTGCACCTGCTGGGACGACAATATTATATTCACCGTCAATGCTTGCGGTGATAATATTTCCGTCGCGACAAAGCCGAGCCAGTAGATCGAATTAAGACAAGGATGTCTGATGATTCCATGAAAATATGAAAGACACCGATGATGTTTCTCGCGTCGCCTGCTAAAACGCTATGGCAACCAAGAAAAAAACGGCCGGCCAACCCGAAGCAAAAACGCTCTGCCACATTCACGACGACGTTGGTGGTTTCGAGGTTGATGATATTCGGGAAAAGGTCTGCGTTAATGACGAACCTCTTAGCGAATTTGAAGGCAAACAATATTGCCTCTTTCACCTGCCGACCGTCGATAAGGACGTTGAGAAGTTCGAGGAAATCTTCAAGGCAAGACTTGAAGCCGTTGAATCAAAATCTGCGGAGATTGACAAACTCCCTGAAGGTGAACAGGCAGACGCAAAAGAGGGGTTTTCTTATTATTTTCGCTACGTTTGGTTTCCTTCAAAAGTTGAGTTGAACAAGTACAACTTTTCGGCTGAGGCTGATTTCAAGTCGGCAACATTTTCGGCTGAGGCTGATTTCATATCGGCAACGTTTTCGGGCTACGCTAATTTCACGTCGGCAACATTTTCGGATGGCGTTTATTTCAGTTATGCAACATTTTCGGACTACGCTGTTTTCGCGTTGGCAACATTTTCGGCTTTTGCTGATTTCAGATCCGTAGCATGTTCGGCTTACGCTGATTTCGGTTTGGCAACATTTTCGGCTGACGCTTCTTTCAGGTGGGCGACATTTTCGGCTGACACTTCATTCAGGTCGGCGACATTTTCGGATGACACTTATTTCAGGTCGGCGACATTTTTAGGTGAAGCGGATTTTGCTGGTGCGAAGTTCAGCAAGATGAGAGAAACGAGTTTCGTTAAGGCCAACTTTGCAAAGGATACATTCTTTGACCGGACAAGGTTTAGTAACGATGTGACTTTTAATTCGGCGATTTTTGGTCCTGATTCGGATGTTTTCTTTCGCCGAGCGTTTTTTGCGGGAACTGCTAACTTTCGATACTGCACATCAGAGGGTTACATGCGTTTTAGCAATCTGCGGCAGGGTGACAAAAACAAATTCAACTTTGAGGAAGCGGCGTTTGAAAAGGCTAATCGGGTTTCTTTTCACACGGTCGATCTGTGCCCGAATTGGTTCGTGAATGTCGATGCGAGGAAGTTCGTCTTTGCCGACATAACTTGGAAGAATCTTGATTCCGATCTACGCAACCGGAATATCGACGCCGAACTCGACAGTCTGGCCGACACCGGGGCAGCGCTGCAAAAGAAACGCATCTTCGAGGTTGCCGCCCGCCAGCTCGCCGTCAACGCGGAGGAAAACAACCGTTACGACGAAGCTGCAAAGTTCCGCTATATGGCGATGGAAACCCGCCGGCTCGAAGAAACAAAACACTTCAGGGCTTCGCGATTCTTAATTTGGGTATATAAATGGACAAGCGGATACGGCGAAAGCTGGTCGCGGGCGCTGGTAGTTCTGCTTTGTGTTTTAGTTCTGTTCGGCGTGCTCTATGCCGCGCCTTTTGCACAGTTTGACTATGGAGAAAAGGGGCGTGCCCCGGGCGACGGAATTGTTAGCCGGTTTTGTGAAAGTTATGCATGGATTCCCGGTAATTCCTCGTCGGGAATGAACCTGTGCGACGGTGCCGTCCACAGCCTCTCGATCGCCTCGTTCCAACGTCCCGACCCAAAGCCCGCCGATTTTCTGACCAGATTACTTGTTGCATTGGAAACGATCTTCGCGCCTCTGCAAGCCGCACTGCTCGCGCTCGCGATCCGGCGAAAGTTTATGAGATAAAGGAGTTTGCCTTTTTACTTTTTACTTTTGAATTGGGAAGTTTTACTATTTCTCCACGCACTAATAAACAGGAGCACACCGCGTGTTCGTTATGAAGCCCAATGACGACGACGCCTGCCCAATTGACAAGTAGCATAGTTGCGCGTATATTTCACTAGTTCCAAAATACACAGCAAATTTTTGAGATGTCATTCCTTGTTAGTTGGAGTTTGATTTTGACTCTGTGAATGATGAAGAAAACGAAATCCGTACGGCGTTTAATCGTGATCAATATTCTGAAGTCTTGTCCTTCCTAATGGAGTAGGAATTATGAATCAACCAATAAATGAAGTTACTGTTAACCTTACCAGTAGCCGAGTAAAAATGGCGTTTGCTCAGCTAGAATCCCCACTTCCAAATGGTAAAGTAATCGGGGTGCTTCCTAGCGGCAGGGAAACTTATGTTTGGTCCAACAAGGATCAAATAGAACTTCGTCTTGCCAAGGCGATGAAGATAATTGAGTTTCTCCACGACCAACATCCGGGAACTGAAGTGCTTGTTTTTCCCGAATACTCATTGCCAATAGTTCAAGAAAGTGTAAGTTCAGTTCTACAGGATTATTCAAACAAATATAACCTAATAATTGTCGGAGGCGCTGATAATATCCCCGATGAAACATGGGAGAAAGTCTATAATAAATGCCCAGTCTTTCTTCCAAATAATCACGAACCAGTGTGGATTGTAAAAAAGAATCTTTCAAAATGGGAAAATCGTTATATTGATGAGTTTTTGGAACCAGCACATCAGAACCCGGTGCTGAGTTGGTCCGTTGGTGGAAAGAAACATTACATCAGCATACACATTTGTCTTGACTTCGCCTATGTAATGCGGAGCCAGCTTTTCGATACGAACGCCCCGGTAATTCGAATCGTCCCAATGTGTTCGCCCGATATGGATTTGTTAAAAGGTTACGCAGATCTGACTTTAACTGAAGACGGAGAAAGGTCGGTAGTGCTCTGCAATTGTATTGGGAAAGGCAGTATTGGCAAATCGGGTATTTTTCTTGTAAGTCCTAGTGGCGAAAAGTTGAAGGCTTCGTATGAGTACGAGGACGATTTGGAAGGATTAGTTTGTTTTGAGGTAGATTGCTCTAGGCTTATTCAACCGAAGAGAAGTACCGCGCACACTAGGGATGCGTTGGAAAATATACATCAACACAAAATCTTTACGACACCTGATGGCATTGAAATACACCCTTTTATTCCAAGACAATCAGCAAAGACATCCAAGGCTATCATCAATCCAGCAATATTTCAGCATTTAGACAAGACAATGCGCATAGCATTTATTGGAGTCGAAGCCTACGGAACTTTTAATAAAGAAGAAATATCGAAGCCGGGCTTTGAGTGCTATTCGGTACTTGGACATAGCGATGTAATGATAACTCATTTACATCAGAAAGCAGGCGCTATGCTGTTTGATATCACCCACACCATTCCGGGCTTTCAGTCTGGAACAACGGTCGGATTTGATCCTGGAGGAACAAATTTCACTGCGGAAACGTCACGGTTTCCGTTTTTTGAAGTTACCGTTTTCCATAAGGTATTGGGTCAAAAATTAACAAAGGAAAGTAGACACGCGTTTGACGGAAAAAGTTTGACTGCGGAAGAATTGAACAACCTGTTGGCCATAAGCAAGAACTGGGAAATCGATTCTGTAACCCAAAAGATGAAGGAGGAATTTCTTCAAGAAGGATGGATATTAGGCAAGACAAACGAAGAACCTGGCGATATTGATGCGGTAATTACAATTTATGTGAATGACCCTGAGAATGTTGATCGAGCTCTGCGTGATTTTGAAAACAGGGTTATACCGCAACTTATTGAAAAACACTTCATAACCAGTTTGTATGAAGGAACTGGTAGCAGGATGTCAATTCATTATTTGTTGAGAGTAAAATGTGATATCAAACAGCTCTTTTCTTTTATCTCGATGATTCACGCTACAGCTGCTGCAGATAAATTTTCTATTAAAACCAGCACTTTCGTTATTGCTGAGAAATGGAGTCCTCTTGATCTTGAAAAAAATCTATCGAGCCGAATTTCACCTATCGTAGACGTTTACTTAAAGAACGAAATCGTCCCTCTTCTTGATGAAAATGGTGTAGATAGACTGTACAGCATCGATACTGAGCTTCTTCAGAATGTAATGGAAGAACATAGAAATCTAAAAACTAGTTTTAGAATTCTTGAAAAACGGGTGAGCTTCTCAACGCCCGGAAAAATCCAACAAATGACACAGGCTTTAACATTGGGTCTTGCAAGGCAGGAAATTCGTCTCCTTGCTACCGTTCACGACCATTTACAAGGCCGAGTTGAAGAGATACTTCGCGATCTGACCGAACGGCTTGTACCTGATGACTATTTTGAAGCAAATAAATCTACGGTCAATATTCCAGGGGGTAGAGCAAAGTTGAAGTTGACTTATGCAGAGTATTTAAAACTCTTAATGCAAAGCGTAAAGGACGGACTAATAGATCAAAAGATGTTAGAGCCATTACAAAATCTTTTCGCAAAAACGAAGGACGTTCGAAACCACGTTAAACACAGCGATTTTAATGAGCTGACGATCGAGGCAATTATTCAGGCGCTGAATCAATACTGTGCTTTCTTAATTAGTTGGGATACCCAAGAGTCTCCAACACCAAATCAAGAGCAGCTTTTCTGATTCCTGAAGAATAGAAAGGCTCGGGTGTTTTGGCGGAGGTGTAAAAAGATGACGTGAGTAAAGGATTTGGTTGCTTTGCCGCGCCTTGACAGCGCGCTGGCCACTGGTCAGCGATAACTGCTCAATCACTTTCACGCAAAAATCGAGTATTTAGCAAAGGAAACGCAGCCTTCGAAAATAAATGTGTGAGGTTTTGGCCAAAAAAGTCATATATGAGTAAAGGACAAAAGTTTAGAGAGAAAGGTTCAGGTTACCGGAGGTAAATGATGGACGGCGCAACGATTGGACGAATAGACGCAATGATAGGCGGGCTGCAATACCTCTAACGACCTACCATTCGGCAAAAGGCGTTTCGTGTGCTTTCGATCACTTCCGTTGTTTGTTATCTCGACAAGGTTCTCAAAAAGAAGAGGGTCAACGGCGGGATGCAAACCGTCAGCGTAACGAAGCGCACCGACTTCACCCTGACCAAGGCCGTCTATTGCACCTGCTGGGACGACAACATTATCTCCACTGTCAACAAGGCCGGTGATGATGTTTCGGTGGCGACAAAGGCGAGTAATTAAGGGACGAGACCATCGACGACGACGACGAGGATAAGACTCTCAGTTGTTTATTGCTATCTGCTGACTACTAGCGTTCAACTGCGGTTTTGCGCTACTATTCTTCACGCACAAAAACACGTGATGAAGGCAACTACATTTCCGACTAGAAATTAGATCTTCTTGTCCCACTGTATGAAAATAAAATTCCTTAAGGCCTTTAACGGCGACTCCATACTCATAAGTTTCTCCGACGAAGACGGAAAGCCTCGAAAGATACTGATCGACGGCGGAATAGGAGAAACGTACAAAAAGAATCGAGACCCAAGAGGCAAGCCCGTTTATGGAGACCTCAAGAATACCGTTGAGACCCTCAGAACAAACGGTGAGGTTATTGATCTGTTAATAATTACTCACATTGATGACGACCATATCGGCGGTATCTTGAAATGGTTCGACGAGGACCCGGCTGCGTTCAAGCTGGTGAAGAAGGTTTGGTTCAACTCTGGCAGGTTAATTGCGGACTTTTTTCAAGAAGCTGAAAATCCAGAGCTGCGGCATTTTATTGACCCAACAAGAAAGACTGAGACTAGCGTTAGTCAGGGGGTTGAGTTCAGTAAATATATACAAGAGAAACGCATTTGGGATCGAAAGATTATTCTTCAAGGCGACATTATCGAGAGTTTTGGGTTGACGTTTAAGATCATTTCACCCAACAAAGATAAGCTTGAGAAGCTCCTAAAGGGGTGGAAAAAGGAAGCCCCGGACCTATCTACTTCAACTAGAACCAACGACTATAGAATGACGCTAAAGGAACACATTCTAACCGACAAATTTACGCAAGACGTTAGGTTCCCAAACGGAAGTTCTATAGCATTCGTGCTGAGTCACAACGGGAAGAACCTGCTATTCCTCGGAGATTCGCATCCCTCAGTAGCTGTGGAGGGGCTTAAGCAATTTGGGTTTAGCGAAGACAAGCCTCTCAAAGCGGACCTCGTCAAGCTATCTCATCACGGAAGCAAGAAAAACACGAATGTTGAGTTATTAAGGTTTATAGAAGCAGACAACTTCGTAATTAGTACTAATGGTCTCTCTCACCACCATCCAGATAAACAACTTCTTGCCAGACTCATCAACGAAAAGCCGAGTTGCAGTATTCATTTCAATTACGAAGAACGAATGAACCTAATTTTCTGCGAACAAGACCGAACGGATTTCCCGAATTTCTCCGCCACAGCGATTGCTGGAGAGTTTAGCTTCTGACAATGGATCAAGACGAAGTGAGAGATTATGTGGTTTGTGTCAATGGCGGAAGCGGAGTCATATTTCAGCCGGCAGATGAAGCATTTAGCTATATTCTAACGGCGAATCACATCTTCAGAGACATAGCCGATTTCGGCGATCAAGTCGAACTCCATCACTTCTCGTCCGCTGACGGAAGTTTTACCGCAGCTGATAAGTTCGATTTACAAAAGGAAGTGAATTATTTTCCACATCCTAACGCTCCTGCAGCGGCCGCAGATATTGCGCATAACTATGGCGTTGATGCAGCAATTCTGAAGGTTCCACGAATTCCGTTGCGGGACAAGCTTATTATGCAGGAGTCGGTTTCTACTGAAATGGGAGGGTTCTTTCTTGTAGGAATGCCCAGTGTAAGAAGAGAGAACCCGATAAGCCAAAACTGGTTTCGTATCGACAATGACGTTACTATTTACGGACCCCGCGACTATTCTCGACGCGAGGCACACTTAGGAAATCATCAAAATTGGGGCGAATTGGTTGGTTCCAGCGGCGGCGGAATTGTAAAACTTCATGGTGATTACGTTGCGATTGCCGGAATTCAAAATCAAGTTATTAGTCATGACGAAGGTATTGGAAATGTGGAGTTCACTCTCATTTTTGTATATAAGGAGATCACGGACCATTACGCAGGTCATCTTGATCCGATCCGACCTTACTATATGAGTTCGTTTTCTTTCCTTCAAGAGCAGGCGTTTAGTCTGGTTGTTGACGCATTTACAGAAGACAGAATTGCCCGTACTCGAGAGTACCTCCGAGTTAAAGCAAATGAGGTTGTAAATAGCGATGTCACGCCATACGCAATTAAGAGCTTTTTTGAGAAGAGACTCCTACTTAGCGAAGCTGATGACGCTACGCTCTACACCACGGAAATTTGGAAAACTTGGCTAGAATTTCTAACCGTAATGAACATAGTTAGGGAAAAGGTACTAAATTCAGATGAATTGAATCACCTCTTTGATTTAGTTCGACTCAAATATTCCGGCACAGAGAAAGATTGGCTTGAATTGATAAAAACGGATCTACGATATTCCGATTATCAAGGGCTTGCGTCGGGAAGCAAAATACTAATTGGGACTAAAAGTAAACCAATAGGCGCAACAAGAATTCCAAAGGAAAAGCTGCGCAGGATTGATCGGGTTTATGACAGAGAGTTTCATACTGACGCAGGCCAGGACCCGTTTACAAGTTTTGAGTTTATTCACACGGAGTATTTTCAGAGCGATTGCATCATCAAGAACCTTGAACAGTATGAACACCTAGATGATGAGGGTGAACTTTGTGCCGCTTTGAAGGCTGAATACGAGAAATTGCTTAATGGATAATCAAGAATTTCGAAAAAGCTTTAAGTCGACTTTTCCTGGTGTTCGAATGGACATGCAGACACATCATTTTGGTGGTGAATTACCGCTTTTCTTTGTAACGCCGAAGGATGAAAAGTGGTTAAGTGAAAATTGGGAGAGCGTGACCGATTTTGTTGCGACTTCCTTTCAGATCCATCTCGAATCGGAATATGAAACTTGGAATATCTATCTGTTTTTTCGGATGTCCGCACCGATCAGCAAGGAACTCAAGTACGCGATAGAAAACGATACATGGTCGAGCAGAAAAATGGTAATCGAGACTGTCAGATCGATTGACCAGATAATTGAAGAGCATATCGAGAACAAATCCCTATTTATCGATGAAGCCAAGCCTGCGGTCGCTCCTTTTTCGAAACAAG
>JBJXFZ010000038.1:0-9937 GCA_046154245.1 Pyrinomonadaceae bacterium | reverse complement strand
CGGCACTGCCGCCAAAGATCGCCGCGATCAATGTGAAATAAACGAAAATATAATATACAAATGCCGGTACGATCATTACGAGGATCACGATCAGGCCTTGGCCGAAATGTTTCATGCCTTTCCAGAGATCATCAAACACAACGGGCCGCCCGTCAACGACGTTAAGGTACGCGATAAAGATCCCGCTGATCATGGCCCCGGCAAGCACGTACATCGTAACGCCGCCGAGCAGGCCACCGACGAGCCCGATCGCGAACAACAGCCAGTAGTCGCGCTTTATCAGCTCAAAACCCTCTTTGACACACTCAATGGGACGAATCACGCCGGTTCGAAATTCTGTGTTGTTCATATTTCTCCTCAATGGCCGAAGTTCACGATCTTTTAAGCGCCAACGCGGCGCATATCAAAAGCCGTAGATCTCTGCAACGTATTCGCTGACCATCCGGTCGCTAGCGAATTGCGGCGTTAGTGTCGCGATCGAGTTGCGCATACGTGCGATCCACTCAGTTGGCAGGTCGCTTGCGTTTCGCGAGTAGTACGCCGGGATGATCTGGTCCTCGAGCGCCGTGTAAAGCGCGAGGCTGTCGGCCGCGTCAATGTCGGTTTCAGTTTCACCGGCAGACAGGCTGCCCGCGTCCCGGCCGATAGCAAAACCGTTATCACCGTTGTAGCCCTCGATCCACCAGCCGTCGAGTATCGAGGCGTTTAGCACGCCGTTCATAGCCGCTTTCATTCCGCTCGTGCCGCTTGCCTCCATCGGGCGACGGGGCACGTTGAGCCACACATCGACGCCGTGAACCAGATAACGCGCAACTTCCTGATCGTAATCTTCAATAAAAACCGCGCGACGCTGCCAGTTCGAGTCGTGGTTGATCGACATTAGCTTTTGCAGGATGGTTTTTGCCGTGCGATCTTGCGGGTGAGCTTTGCCGGCGAAGACAAATTGAACGGGCCGCTCGGTGTCATCGACCATTTTCAATAGCCGTTCGAGATCGCTAAAGAGCAGATCCCAGCGCTTGTAAGCTGCGACGCGGCGTGCAAAACCGATCGTCAATACATCAGGTTTGAAGAGGCCGCGGGTGTCTTCGTGCTCGTTGATCGTTTCCTGCGAACCCGCATCCCTTGTTCGCGTGCGCTCGCGGATAAACGCGATGAGCAAACTCTTGAGGGTTTGGTGCGTCGTCCAAATTTCGGCGTCGGACAGCGAGTTGACAGATTCTCGCCAACTGTCGGCGTTGCGCGTGATCTCGTGCCAGTCGTCGCCAAAATGCCGCTGGTACAGATCTTGATAAACAGGCGCGATCCACGTCGGTGCGTGAACGCCGTTTGTCACCGATGTTATCGGCACGGCGCCTGCGTCCGGCAGATCGGGGAACATCTTTAGCCACAATTCACGCGAAACTTCGCCGTGCTTTGCGCTCACGCCGTTGGCCGAGCGGCACATTCGCAGCGCGAGCGGCGTCATTCCGAAAAACTCTTTGTCGTCGGCTAAATTTGCGCGGCCGAGCGCGAGAAACTCGTTGTTGGTTATCTTCAACGAGTCGATAAATTCACGGCTAAAGCACTGTATGAGCGTGTCGGGCGCAAACATATCGTTGCCCGCGGCGACCGGTGTGTGTGTCGTGAAAACGCACTTTGCACGCACGGCCTCGATCGCGTCGGCGAATGTGTCATCTTTGTTTTCGCCGAGATACTCGCGTGCGAGTTCGAGCGTTGAGAACGCCGCGTGACCCTCGTTTAGGTGATAAACCGCTGGCGTGACGCCGAGTTTTCTTAGCAGGCGCACGCCGCCCATACCGAGAACCTTTTCCTGCACGATCCGCGTCTCGGTGTCGCCGCCGTAGAGGTGACCGGTTATCAGCCGATCGACATCGCTGTTTTGTGCGACATTTGTATCGAGCAAATACAACTTGATCCGGCCGACCTGCGCCAGCCAGGCTTGCGCTGCGACCTCGCGGCCGCGTATGTGCACCGCGACCGTTACTCGATTGCCCTCGGCGTCAAATACCGGTTCGAGCGCGAGTTCCGACTCGAAAACGTCTCTGTAAGATTCCTCTTGCCAGCCGTCGTGACCGATGTTCTGCCGAAAATATCCGTAACGATAGAGTAGCCCGATCGCAACGAGCGGCAAATTAAGGTCACTCGCAGATTTGAGATGATCGCCCGCTAGAATGCCGAGGCCGCCCGAGTAGTTTGGCAGCGAGTTGTGCACGCCGTATTCGGCGCAAAAATATGCGAAAGAGTGGTCAGTGGTCAGTGGTCGGTGATCAGTTGTCGCCGCCAGGTAGTTTTCGAACTTTTGCCTGAATCGCTGCAACCGCTCGACATAAGCCGCGTCGGCGGCTCTTTGCCAGAGCCTCAAGTTAGCGACTTGTTTTAACAACACGCGCGGGTTTTGCTCGCATTTGTCCCAAAGCACGGGGTCGAGGTCGCGAAAGAGCGCGGCGCCATCCGGCTGCCACGACCAGTAAAAGTTGCGCGAGATCGCGTCGAGAGCTTTTAACTCCGCCGGCAATGCGCGCGTAAATTCAAAATCGGTTCGATAGGTTTGTTCGGTTTGTAAACTAACGGCTTGGTTTGCGATTTCTGTCGAGGCCTCCGTCATGGTTGATGAATTGGTACCAAACGAATATAAACGAACGAGCGGCGAGTCGCAAACTTTGCGATCTTTGGGGAGTGGGTCATTTTGAATTCCAGTCCATTCTCTCTTTGCGTTCTCGGCGTCTTTGGGTGAGATTCTTCCGGGTTTGAAAGAACTTTCACGCGGAGGCCGCAAAGAACGCAAAGAAGACGAGGGTAAACTTGTCAAACTGAACCACGACCGATCTTTGCGTCTTTGCGTGAGAGTGGTGCACACCAAGCCGGAAAGGACGCAAGGCGCCAAACGAGAGCGTTCGATTTTCACAATCGAACCTCGTCGGCTATAATCTGCACTTTAGTCAGAACCACCTGCGGTAGCCGGTGGTTGATCGCTAGTAAAAAATCCACATTAAACCGCTCACTACCGTAAGCGGTTCTGACAAAACATGAAACTCGATATCATTCCCGTTAAATGGTCCGACGAGGGCGTTTTGATGCTCGATCAGCGCCTTCTGCCGACCGAGGAAAAGTGGCTCACCTTGCGTGATTACAACGCTGTTGCGGATGGGATTCGCGACATGGTCGTGCGCGGAGCGCCGGCGATCGGCGTTTCGGCGGCGTATGGCGTCGCGCTCGGTGCAAAGCAGTTTGTCGGCACGACGGTCGTCGATCTCGAGGACGAGATCGAGTTCATCGGCGACGTTCTGGCAAAGACGCGCCCGACCGCCGTAAATCTTTTTTGGGCGATCGATCGGATGAAAGCGACGTTTCAAAAGGCAAAGTCCGATGGCAAAACGGTGAGCGAGATAAAGCAAATACTCGCGGACGAGGCAAAGGCCATTCATGACGAAGACATCGAGGCCCAACGCCTGATCGCGCAGTTCGGCGGCGAATTGCTTGCGGACAACGACACGGTTCTTACGCATTGCAACGCCGGAGCTCTCGCGACCGGCGGAGTCTGGGGCACGGCGCTCGGTGTTATTCGCGGCGCCGTCGATCAGGGCAAACACATCGCCGTCATCGCCGACGAAACGCGACCGTATCTACAGGGCGCGCGGCTCACTGCGTGGGAGCTGATGCAGGACGACATTCCCGTCACGCTCATCACCGACAACATGAGTGGTCACGTCATGAAAAAGGGCCGCGTCCAGGCCGTCGTCGTAGGCAGTGACCGCATCGCGGCAAACGGCGATGTGGCAAACAAGATCGGCACATACATGGTCGCCGTGCTCGCTCGCCAGCACAACATTCCGTTCTATGTCGCCGCACCGCTCTCGACCGTCGATCTAAACTGCCCGACCGGTGACGACATCCCGATCGAGGAGCGCTCGTCCCGCGAGGTCACACATGTGCGCGACATCCAACTCGCACCCGACGAATGCGACGTTTCAAACTACGCGTTCGACGTAACGCCAAACGAGTTTGTGACCGCGATCATCACCGAAAAAGGCGTCGCGAGAGCGCCATACACCGAGAGCCTGCGGGCTATGTTCTAATCACCGGCTAATTGATTTGCGAGCCTTGCCAAGAGTGGTATCATACGATCGATGACTAGGATGAACATTTCACTTCCCGAGGGCTTGCGATCGTTTGTTGAAAAACAAGTCTCGACGGGCATCTATTCGAGTACCAGCGAGTACGTGAGCGAGTTGATAAGGAAAGACAACGACCGAGTTCGGTTGCGAGAATTACTGCTTGCTGGAGCCGAATCCGAACCTACCGTTCTTGGTCCCGACTATTTTGAAAGCCTGCGTTCCCGTGCCCGTTCCGCCCGCAGAAAATGAAGCCGAAGCGACTCGTCTCTCGCGAACTGGCCAAACTCGACATTGAGGCAGCTTTTGATCACTACCTCGTCGAGGCGGGCCCGGATATTGCCATCGCATTTGTCGATGAGATCGAACGGGCCTTTAACCGCATCTCACGCAACGCGGCTGCAGGGTCGCCTCGGTACGCTCACGAACTTGATCTTTCCGAACTCCGTTTCCGCACCGTCAAGCGTTTTCCATACCTGATCTTCTACGTCGATTTTGGCAGCCATGTCGATGTCTGGCGCGTCCTGCATTCTCATTCCGACATTCCTTCCTGGCTGGATGATCCGGATTCGGCGCCGTAGTGAAAGCTCCCCTCCTTACGCGAGGAGCGAAGTGGTTTCTTGATAAGAAAGCTGCGCCCACGAATCCAGCCGCCGACTCCGATAGATCTGGATTGTCGCCCGATGCCCGTCTTTGACGGGCCGGGCTCCGGTGGCGTTGAGTGGGCGTTGCACGGCGAGGCGCAGCCATCGCCGCACTGCTATCGGGCACAGCCCGCTCCTCGTTCGTGCACCCGCGTCCCCTGAAGGGCACAAAGCACTCGCGCCTCGCCCAAAAGACGTTTGACAAACCCATAAACCGTAGTATTATTGCCTCAAAAGCGACAGTTTATCCCGTGCATTTCCTTCGAGATGGCCCACGCTTTCACGTACCAGATTTTTAGGAGGTTTAACCCAATGAACGCCTACATTCGCCGCAATCCACGCGCCGGCAAGCATTGCCGTCAGTGGTTCATCCGAATGAACCACACCATCGGCACCCCCGGCGCCCGCGCCCCGTGGGAAGGCCGCCGACCGCGTCGAGTCACCACCGAAGAAGAAACCCAAACCACCGGCGTTATGAGCCAAGACAGAAGACCTTCCAGATAAATTATGCGAGAAGAAAGCTACCGACCCTATGGGCGATACCTTACAGGAGAAGATATTGCCGAAAGACTTATGCCCGATCTAGACATGAATGAGGCATTGCTCTGGCCACCCGATTTGTTTGCGCTCACGAGCTACATCCTTGCCAAGACCTCCGCGTACCAGCTCGTCGTCTCACCGCCGGCCACCAAGAAGTGGCCACCTCGTAGGCCCGACATCTCGTCTTGGTTGTGTACAGGTTATCAAGCCAATATCGGATACTGGCATGACTACCTCAAAGAGAAATGGGGCGACGGTGAGGAGGGTGGTTTTGACATGGGGGATTATGGCCCCGACGTTGAGGCATGGAAGGCCGACTCGAGCGATGAAAAAGCTGTCGTAACCGATTCACGAAAGCGGCGGACGATCAGTCACTGGGAGGACTTAGTCCGGACGGTAGGGAACCAGTGGAGAACTAGACTTTGCGAAGCCTCAGAGGTAAACGACTTTCTTCAGATCGATGACTCCGTTGTCCCGTACGGCGAAAGAGCCGGTTGGAAAAAAGACAAGTCAGAAAACCATAAGAAAACGCGCGAGAAAGCACTACACGGCATACTGATAAAAAATACGCCACCGCTACTTCTGGCGTGTTGGGCATTCTTTTTTAAAGCGATTACCAAGGAAGGAGAGGATAAGAAACCCTTACAGATAGTTGACCTTTTGTGCAATCAGGATCATCTTCAGAAACCCGCCCGCTGCGATAGATTGTGGACGATATCGCAGGCCTTGCTTACCCTACATGCCATCGCAGATCTCGCAAGTGTGGGCTTTGGATTGGTCGAGGATCCTGACTCAATGGGGGATCAGGCAATGATATTCGCAGATACACTGCTAATTAGAGGACGCATTAAGTACGACCCAATAATTCATGTTGGTGGGAGCTTGTCAACGTTTAATATAGAAAGATGTCGGGTTTTGCCAAAAAGACATAATCCGAGTATCGGTATTACCTTACGCTCCCTGTCAAGCAATCTGGCGTTCCATCAGTCTGCCGTTGATGTTGTTTGGAGGAAGACCATTAAAAACAACAGATTGGGATCGCGGCTTAATATTCCGGGGAAAGCAAAAGAAAACGAAAAAGAAAAAGCAAAAGAAAAAGCAAAAGAAAAAGCAAAAGAAAAAGAAAACCTTTCGATCTTGCTCCTTCCCTTTCCGCTAACAATCAAGGCCAAAGATTTCAGGCAAGATGGTGATGGCGACGGGCCTGTTCGGGTATCTGACGAAGATCACGGTTTTTTTAACTATGAACCCTTTCCTGAGAAGTCGACTTCGCCACATTCCCTAAATTCCTATCAGGAGGACGAGATCGAAACGGTCATCAAGCTAATTAGAGCGGCCAACGAAGAACTGTCGAATGCCAACGTTGACATGATACTTTTCCCCGAGACCGCTTTGAGCCACCAACAGTTCAAGCGTCTAAAGGGTGATCTGACGAATAAGCTGGAAGATGAAGAGGCAGCTCCAAGCGTGATTATCGCCGGAGTTCGGGAATCCAAAGAAGCACTGAAAGGCGATGCGGCAATAAAGAGAGCCGGTCGTGAGATCAAAGAATTTAACTTTCCTCGGAATGCTGTTTACTGCCAATACCTGGACACAGAAAAAAAGGAATACTACGAAACTTTCAATAAGGATTCGGAGCTCACGCCCAAGTTTAAGCAGTACAAGCATCATCGTTGGCGATTTGACAGTACGCAGATTCGACGCTACGGACTGAGCAGCGTCCTTGATCCTAGAAAAGTTTGGTGGGAATCCATAAAAATTCCGAAACGCCGGGTCAGCTTTTTGAACGTTGGTGACAGGCTGACCATTTCCCATCTCATTTGTGAGGATTTGGCTCGGCAGGACCCAATCGCGGAATTGGTGAGGGCTGTTGGCCCGTCTTTGGTAATCGCGATTCTAATGGACGGACCTCAACTCCGAAATCGTTGGTCGTCAAGGTATGCGACTGTTCTATCGGAGGACCCGGGAAGTTCGGTGATAACGCTTACCTCCCTTGGAATGGTGAAAAGATATCAGTCAGAATTTGGACTATCGTCCAGGGCGATCGGATTATGGAATGATAACCGCGCGGGCGACTCACGCGAGATCGAACTTGCACAGGGGGCAGAGGCCGTACTATTGACACTAACGATCGAGCGGGAACCGGAAAAGACTGCAGATGGTAGAGAGGAGGAGCACCCAACATCGGTACTGCATTTGAACGATGTAATTCAAATCTATCTTAAGCCGGAGAAGTAGAGTTTTGGTTAGCGCCCGCGCCGCGATTAAAGAAATAGGTAACTACCGATGACTATGCGCGCAGTTCCAGAAATCGAACGATCGCCACTCCTAGAGCCGATTCTGCGCGAGTGTGTCGAGGCAACTCAATTGCTATTCAAGAATCAGCATCAGCTCGGCATCTTGCCAAACGATATTTTTGCCAATGCGATGGGGCAGTGGTTTCTTGGCAATGACCTAACCGCGAAACAGATGAACGAGGTAAGTGCTTTCAAGGAGCAGCTTATTACGGTAGGATTCGATGGAGACTATTTCAAGAAGCGGTTAGAGAAGTTGTTTGCATCAGATCCACATCTTGCAAGCTGCTGTAAGACGGTTTGGATGCTAACCAAATGTCTGTCGTCACTGTTCCTTAATTATTTGGGTAGTAACGTATCGAACGAAGTGTTTGAGTCCGCATTCCGACAGTTTTCGAACTATCTCTATTGCAATCGATACCGTGTGTATGCAGTTCATCACTTATTCAATTTTGATGCGGATATTGATGAGTTTGAGATCGAAGGCACGATTATCAGAAAATTCACCAGAAGTGACATCGCATTCGTTTTTGAGAATGAAGTCGTCTTCAACCTATTTCATGCAGAGGACGTTGGAGCCTTCTTCGCGTTTAAGGAGGTTCTAGGTGACGAGAATGAGTCAGAAGATTTTCTGCAGCACCTCAAGCAAACTTACGATGCTGTGAACGACGCGATCGGAATACTACAATTTACTAATGATGGACTCGTATTTAGTGATTACAATTTCCTGAGTTATCAGCCGACTTGGGTCAATAAACTGTTTCCACCGCTGCCCGTTGGTGACCAAAGAAAGTTTCCCTATGATGAGGGGCGAAGATTCTATCGACTTACTAAAGATGATGCAGTGAAAGCTCAGACATGGCTGAGAATATGGGGCTCCTCTGAGATCCAGTCGCGATTGAAACAACCGACAAATTTGGGCAACTTAGTACGGCTAGCTATAGAGTTTTATTCTTCGAGTTTTTATCAGCCTGATGAGGCTCAACGCCTCCTTCACTTAACCTTTGCATTGGAAGCCCTCTTTTTCACCAAGTGATAATCAGGAACTCAGCTTTCGAATAAGTCAGTACGCAAGCCAGTTTGTTGGGGGAGATACAAAGGAGCGAAAGACGATCTTCGACTCTGTAAAGAAAGCTTACAGACATAGAAGTAAACTTGTTCACGGTTCGCTGGACGTATCCGCCTACATAGATGACACTCTGACCACTGCGAGCGATAACAAGGAACTCGCATCAGTCGTGCGGCGTGCGATTCTCGGAATGCTCACCTTGCTGTTCTGCGGACGGGACAATCTGAAAGATCAAAATAAGCAAGATTGCATTCATCGAGACTTAGAACTTGCATCATTCGATCAGGAAATAGCGAACTCCCTGCGTGATAAAAGTAATCCAGAAGACTTTGTAAATAGTTTCGTGCAATAGCAATTCCTTCCGACACCTCGTTCGAGAAAACGAAAGGTCATTGGTAAAGGGGTCAAGCGGTGAATAGTGAACGGCAACCTTGCGCCCAAAAAGAGACAAATGCAATGACGTCGGGTGAAACCGGGCGATCATGATCCATCGGTCAAGGCCGTCCCAGAATAGTGAACAGTGAATAGTGAACAGTGAATAGTGAACAGTGAACCCCAACATTGCTCCCTGAAAGGGACAAATGTAATAGCGTCGGGTGAAACCCGACGATCATGATCTCTCGATCAAGGCGTCCCTGAAAGGGACGAATGGCAACCATGGCGCAAACTCTCTACAGCAGTTATCTGCATATCGTCTTTTCGACAAAGAACCGGTTTAACTTTATTCAACCGGAGATCGAAGACGAGCTTTACGCGTACATCGGCGGTGTGGTCCGCAATTATAAAGGCGCGTTGCTCAAGGCCGGGGGAACACCGAATCACATTCATCTTCTCGTTTCGCTGAACAAGAACTATCTCGTTCCTGACCTTATCGGCGACATCAAACGCGAATCGTCGAGGTGGATCAAAACGAAATCTCCGATGCTTTCAAAGTTTGGCTGGCAGGATGGCTATTCGGCATTTTCGGTCGGATATACACAGATACCGGCCGTCAAAAAGTATATCGCCAATCAAAAAGAGCATCACAAGCAGAAAATGTTCGAGGATGAAATGCGTAGCTTCTATAAGAAATACGATATGGAATTTGATGAGAAGTATGTTTGGGACTAGACCGGTAATTCGTCCCCTTCAGGGACGGGCGATTTTTTCATTCGAAATGTCGGGATTCTCCCGACGCTATTGGATTGGTCCCTTTCAGGGACGGCGGCGATATATTGCATTCGAAACGTCGGGTTTCACCCGACGCTATTGTATTAGTGCCTTTCAGGCACGGCGGAA
>JBJXFZ010000026.1:0-17813 GCA_046154245.1 Pyrinomonadaceae bacterium | reverse complement strand
ATCATTCGTAAAGCTATTGGCTCTAACAGCCATCCTAATCGCGACTTCCATGCAAGTCGTTGCCCAGACCGAGAAGAGTCTCTACGAACGCCTGGGCGGCGTTTTCGCCATCTCTGCAGTCGTTGACAACTTTAGCGACGCGCTTGTGAAGAACCGGATGGTTGGCAAGAATTCGAAGAACCAGGCGCTCAGGAACTGGCACAGGAATAACCTGGGCAGGTTGCCGGGCCTCAAGTTTATGCGCACCCTGTGGGTCTGCGAGGTCACGGGCGGGCCGTTCAAATACTCGCCAACGAAACCGGGAAGCACGCCACTGGGACTTGAGAACGCGCATCGGGACCTCAAGATCTCGCCTGCGGAATTTGACGAGGTCGCGGCCGAACTGGGGCGCACCCTTGACTGGGCCAAAGTGCCTGCTCGCGAAAAGGGAGAAGTCCTCGCCGCCTTCGCTGCACATAAAGGCGAAGTAACGGCTGGCTACAAGGCGAAGTGAGCATGGCTAAATAGTCTGGTTCGCGGCAACTGAATGGAAATCATCGGATGGGTAGGAACAGCGCTCGTGATAGCAGCATACTTTCCGCAGATACAACATTTGATTGCGGAAAAATGTGCTTGGGGCATCAGTCTTTGGACGTGGACGATCTGGTTGGTATCGAGTGCTCTGCTACTCGGATATGCGGCGTTGCGAAGCGATATTCTCTTCGTTGTCGTGCAGAGCGTTAATATTCTGGCAATTGCCGCGACAATTCTCTTGGTCCGGCGGAGCAACACAATCTGCCCGTATCATTTGGCGAACGCGCGGGACGTAGCGGAAAGGAGATAATTATTATGGCAGTAGACAATGGAAGTGGAACAGGTAGCAATGCAGTATGGGCGATCGCGTTTGTAATAATAGTCGCGATCATCGGCGCCGTTGTTTATTACAGCGGTATTTTAAAAACCAAACCTGGTAAAACGGAGGTTGACATCAAGGTAACGGCGCCGGCAGCGCCTGCGGCCCCGGCTGCTCCAGCGGCCTCACCGGCGCCTGCACGGTAACGATTTGACTGACAAAAGGAGTAAAAGATTATGGCGGACGAAAATAAATGTGGACATAACATGTGCGGTTGCCCGGTCGCGGCGGAAGAGAAATACTGCAGCGATCATTGCCGCGAAGCAGCGGATCAGGACATAGCTGAGATCGCATGCGATTGCGGCTGTCCCGGCTGTAAATAATTTCGGGAGGTAACAATGGCAAAGGATGTGATAACAGTCGACGGAAAAGATGTCGTAGTACGCGAAGACACGGCCAAGGCCTATCGCTTCGTTCATTGGGGCGTAATCACGGCGGCGATCTGTCTGGCGATCACGGCATTCTTATTCGTAACTTTTTTTTGGATGGCTACAAGTGACGGAAAGCTGGAGAGTCCGGCCCAAGTCAATAATTCGAACAATAGATAGATTCAAAACTTCGAATCGCAAACAATTGCGGTTCGATTTTTGAATTGGAAGAGATGATTTTATGCTTTGGACAATAATTTTAATTTTAATAGTGTTGTGGGCTTTGGGTTACGGGGTTTTCGGCGGAAGTACCGGAAACCTGGTTCATATCCTGCTCATCGTAGCAATCGTTGTGCTTGTTTTGCAGTTGGTCAGAGGACGCCGGGTGTAGTTCCCGGTCTAAACATTCGTGAAAAAGGGAGACCGACAGCGGCCTCCCCTTTCCCTTTTTTCTTGCGATGTCCGTTTCAAAAACGAATAAAGCTTACCGTTTTTTCTAGTAATAAACCCGAACGAACCGCGACAAACGGATTCCGTCGTTCCAATAGTATCGCTTGACAACACGATAGCGGCGATTGCCGACCTGTGTTCGGCGATACTGGCCGTAATTTTTGTAACCGTGCGTGGCTTTTCGCCCACGATTCCAACTCCGGCCACGCTTTCCGGGCTGCCATATCCTGACATTTCCCTGTTTCTGATTCCCCTTGGATTTGTTCTGTGCGTTCTGTGCAAAAACAGTGTCACTCTCGGCCGGCAGCCAGAAAAATGTAGTGGCCACCAGCATTACAAAAACGACTATTCTTCTTTTCAAAATATTCTCCCCCTTGCCTAAAAAAGGCTACGCGTTTGCTATTGCACTGCGCGTGCAGTTGATGTAACAAATAGCCTGCCTGCCAAACTTGCTCCTGTGTAGCTTAAGTATGCTCCTTTTTAGGCAATATCTCCACCAGAACGCGGATAAAGATCACTGTATGGAAGGGAAGAACCGACGTTACTTGTCGCCGGTCATTCATTTATTACGGAAAAGAAAATATATTATTTGTGCGGTAACGCGTTCGGCTGATCAATGAACCGCCGCAATCATCACGCGCGGCTGTTTGTAGAGATGTTTTGCGCAGGCGGTTTCGACCAGTCCGATGATCTCGGACTCGTGTGGCGGTCGTCCGTTGGAGTATGCGTTTCTAATCTCCGAGAAAATTAGGAACTTGGCTTTTTCCAAGAGAGTTTGCTCGCGGAACGAGAGCTTCTTTTCGTGGCTAAGGAACGTAAGTTTCTTAAGAACATCCGCCGCCTGAAAAACATCACCCGATTGCAGCTTTTCCATAAACTCACGCGAACGGGTTTTCCAGTCACCCGACACAGGTTCGAAATCTTCGGCCAGCTTTCCAATGAGTTTGCGGCATTGCGAGACGCTGATCAACGGACGAATACCAACGCTGTCTGTATTACCCTGCGGGATAAAAATGGTCGAATTGTCGCCGAGAACGCGGAGCATGTAGCCGCTGAGAAGTCGCCCGCCGACCATGCGCTTTTCCATCAACTCGACAAGGCACGGCCCTTGACTCGGATAGGTTACCTTTTGGCCAACAGTTAGCTGCATAGTCATTCCCTCCAAAAAAATCGGAGTCGAAATGCGGGATCCAAAAATGCAAAAAAGGCTTCTGTGTTAAACGTGAAGTATTGTTTTCAAACTAAGGTGTGAGTATAGCACGTGTTGGCAGAGAGAAAAAGCGGAAATTCGACTATCGCATTTCGTCTTTTGGGCGAACTACGCAAAACACCGTGCCGCAGTCATTTGTGATCTGATCCCACCGATCGATCGCCAAATCAATAACTGCGAGTGCGGCGGTCGGCATCGGCTCGGCATCCCCCGTAAGGTAGCGAATAAACGCTTCGATACCGGGGTTGTGACCGATGAGTATTGCAGATTCGTGACTATCGATCTCAGAGACGACCTGCTGCAACGCGCCTGGACTGGCGTCATAGATGCGCTCATCTAATATTATTTCCGTGCGAAAATCGGCAGCCTCTTTCAACAACTCAGTTGTCTGTCGCGCTCGTTTTGCGGTCGATGAGAGAATAACGTCGGGCACGAAACCTCTTTCGCTCATCAATCTGCCCATGAACGGCGCGGCGCGACGACCGCGATCGTTGAGCGGACGATCGTGATCGGCAAGTTGCGGATCGTCCCAGCTCGATTTGGCGTGACGAAGCAGGAAAAGCCTTTTCATGTATGTTTAAGATTGGTGGAGACGAGGGGGATCGAACCCCTGACCTCATGAATGCCATTCATGCGCTCTCCCAGCTGAGCTACGTCCCCGCGATCAAATGCGAAATTTCGAAAACTGAAAATGCAAATGAACGAGAACTATGAATTTAGCAGAAATGCTGTTCGGCGGCAAATTGTTTTCGTGGCCGACTGGCGGATGCGGCTCGGATTTGTTCTCGGACAGGTTTTGCTGTAAAAAAGTAACCAGTCTTTTTTCAATACATTGCAAGAGATCGCAACATCACAAATCCTGCCGGATAATGTAGCGGTATCAAGGTTGCCGCCGGCGCGTCGGTTAAGTTTTGTCGCCCTCGTTGGCGTTATCTTTTTCACGGTATGCGGCGGCGCGTTTGGCATTGAGCCGTTATTCGGCAAGCTCGGCGCGGGCTGGGCGATCGTATTGATCGTCGTCACCCCGCTGTTCTGGTCGATCCCGATATCGCTTATGGTTTCCGAACTCGCCGCAATGATGCCTGTCGAGGGTGGTTACTATGTTTGGGTAAAGCGGGCGCTAGGGGATTTTTGGGGCTTTCAGGAAGGCTGGTGGACGTGCCTCTATTCAGCGGTCGACATGGCGATCTATCCAGTGCTGTTCGTCAATTACCTCGCATTCTTTTTGCCGATGCTCCAACCGGACACAGACGGCAACCTGACGTGGAACCAATTTTTGATTCGCTGGGCGATCGCCGTCGCGATGATATTTCTCGCCATGTTTTTGAATTGGCGCGGTGCGAAGGCCGTCGGCTATAACTCAGTCTTTTTTCTGCTTGTAATAATCGTGCCGTTTGTGTTGCTTAGCGTCTTTGGGTTTACAAGTGAGAATGGCGGCTTTGCGAGATCGATAGCGGCAGTTCGTGATGGCTTTTCGATCGAGATGACGGGCGGTCTGTTCGCCGCGGGGCTCGCGACCGTAATGTGGAATTACTCTGGCTGGGACAACGTCTCGACGTATGCCGGCGAGGTTAACGACGCGTCGCGTAATTATCCTCGAGCGCTGTTTGCGACTATGGGTCTCGCAATTATCGTTTATCTGGTACCGACATTTGCCCTCGTAGGCACGACGACCGACCCCGATGTTTGGAACGAGTCTGCGGGTTTCCCCGCGTTAGCGGAGCAAGTCGGCGGCCCGGTTCTTGGTGCGATCATCGCGGTCGCGGCGCTCGTCTCGGCCTGGAGTTTGTTCAATTCGCAGATCTTGTACGCATCTCGGCTGCCGTTTGCGATGGCTGAAGATGGTTGGTTTCCGCGTTTTCTCTCGCGTGCAAATCCCGAGACGGGTGTGCCAAATTCGTCGCTCGTCATCTGCTGTCTGATCGCCGCGATCTTCGCAGCGCTTCCGTTCGGCAAACTCGTTGTGATGGATATCATTTTGTATTCGTCCGAGATATTGCTCGAATTCGTTGCGTTGATCGTGTTGAGAAAGAGACTGCCGGACGCCGTCCGACCATTTAGAATTCCGGGTGGAATGCCGGTGCTTGTGTTGATCACAATTCTGCCGATGTTATTCGCCGGTGCGGTTGTGTGGGCCACGTTGGGTGATCCGGAAACCGATTCGCGGCATTTGTGGGTTGTTGTTGCGGGCCTCGCGAGCGGTGTTGCGATCTATTATCTGCGGCGAAAAAACGTCGAGAAGATACAAGCCGCGTCTTAAGCGTTCATTTTCCTTTAAATGTAGGCTTACGCTTTTCTAAGAAGGCGGCGACGCCTTCTTTTTTATCTTCGGTCGAAAAGCATATGGCGAAAAGATCGACCTCGCGGCGCAGGCCTTCGTCGAGGTTTGAGCGGGACGCGAATTTTACAGCCTCTTTCGACAGTTGCAGGGCGATCGGCGCCTTCTCGGCGATCTTTTCGGCGAGTTTCATTGTCTCGGCCTCGAGTTGATCGGCAGGAAAGACGTGATTTACGAGGCCAAACTTTTCAGCAGTTGCGGCGTCGATCATGTCGCCGGTGAGAACCATTTCCATCGAGCGGCCTTCGCCGATAAGATGCGTAAGACGCTGAGTGCCGCCGCCGCCGCACATGATACCGAGGTTTATCTCCGGCTGACTGAACTTCGCGTTCTCGCTCGCCATACGAATGTCGCACGCCATCGCCAGCTCGTTGCCGCCGCCGAGACAAAAGCCGTTGACCATAGCGATCACGGGTTTTGGGAAGGCGTCGATCGAGTTAAAGAGCGAGCGCTCATGAAACGCGTCTCGCTGTGTGACCGGCGTCTGCCCTTCGAATTCGCTGATGTCGGCACCGGCGACAAACGATTTTTCGCCGGCGCCGGTTATGACCAACACCCGAACATCGTCATCTTTGCGCAAATCATCAAGCGCGGCGACGCCCTCGGTGTGAACTTTAGTATTTAGAGCGTTTAGTTTGTCGGGACGGTTGATGGTGAGCACGGCAACTGCGCCGCGCTTTTCTATCGAAATGGTTTCGTATTTAGACATGATAGAGAAAGATTTAACGCAAAGAAGCTAAGAAGCAAAGTCGATAGACAAAAAAGTCAGTTTTGTTTTTATCTTTGCGTCTTTGTAACTTTGCGTCTTTGCGTTGAGATTCTTTTATTCGTTGACGCCCTCGACGACGTTGTCATCGGCTACCCACGAGACGAACAGGCGCAACCAGCTCTCTTTCGATTCCTCGATCGCGACGCCGACGCGTGACGTGCCGTAATTTGCAGGGATAACGCGTACGACCTGGGCTTTGACTTCGACGGGGACGCCGTTCGGGCGGTGCGAGCGGATATACAGACTGTCGCCCGCCGAGATTTGCTGATTAAGTTGGAAGAGCGCTCCTAGGGTCGAAATGTCATCCGTCTCGGTCGGTTCGCTCCAGGTCGCGCCGTCGTCCGAGCGGCCGGAAACCACTATCGGCAGGCGCAATGCCATCCTCAAAGCAAATCTTTTTTCCTCAAAGTGAGGTTGGATCGATGTCATTTACAAATTGCCTCTCAGGCGGTGACTTAAATACAGTTTAACACTAACAAACCTTTTCTTGTAAAGGGTTTGGCCTCTCGGCAGAGAACGAGCGGGTCGCACCACAAATTCTGGTAGTGGGTCATTTTCGAATTTCGGTCCATTCTGCCTTTGCGTTCTCGGCGTCTTTGCGTGAGATTTCTTCGCGGTTTGAAAGAACTTTTCACGCGGAGGTCGCAAAGAACGCAAAGAAAGACCAGGGAAAACACTCAAACCAAACCACTACCCAACTTTTGAACTATTAGACGAACGCGTTAGTCGATAGTTATACTATAAGCAAAGGCAATTTCAAAAGACGAATTTTTGCGTTGCCCGGGTGTATTTATGAGTGAAAATCGCATTCATCGAAAGGTCGTCATTCTCGGCTCAGGGCCGGCCGGTCTGACGGCAGCCGTCTACGCCGGACGAGCGCAGCTTGAGCCGCTGGTGATCGACGGGCCTCAGCCCGGGGGCCAATTGACCATCACGACCGATGTTGAAAATTACCCCGGTTTCTCAAAAGGAATTATGGGGCCGGAGTTGATGGTCGAATTTCGCGAACAGGCACTGCGATTTGGAACAGAGATCATCAACGTCTGGATCGACCGCGTCGATCTTGGCACAAGGCCGTTCACGCTCTCGGGTAAGGAGAGCGAAGACAGCACAGAGATAACCACAATTATTACTGCAGATACGCTGATCATCGCTACGGGCGCGTCGGCGAAATGGCTCGGTATTCCGGGCGAAGCTCCGGTGCCAGAAGGCCTCGGCGGCAATGGCGTCTCGGCCTGCGCGACCTGCGACGGTTTTTTCTTTCGCGATAAACCCATCGTCGTCGTGGGTGGCGGCGATACGGCGATGGAAGAGGCTCTGTTTCTGACCAAGTTCGCGTCGAAGGTCACCCTCGTCCATCGGCGCGACGAGTTTCGAGCGTCGAAGATCATGCAGGAACGCGTCCTCTCACACGAAAAGATCGATGTTCTATGGAATACGGAAATAAAAGAGATCCTCGGCAGTAAAGAAACCGGCGTCGAGAGCGTGACTCTCTTTAACAACACGACAAATGAGACAACAAACTTCCCAACGCAAGGAGTGTTTATCGCGATCGGACATGAACCGAACACGCGGCTGTTCAAAGGTATGCTCGATATGGACGAGGTCGGTTATCTGATAACCGACGGACGGACGACAAAAACTAACATTCCCGGCGTTTTTGCGAGCGGCGATGCCCAAGACTCGTACTATCGCCAAGCGGTCACTGCCGCCGGAACGGGCTGTATGGCCGCGATCGACGCGGAGCGCTTTCTCGCCGAGCACGGCGACGAAACGGCCGTTTCGGCATAAGAACCGTAGTTATTCCGTCACGCTCTGCGAAGCTGTTTTGTGAATCGTCCTCTCTACACGCGACGGTTTAAGGCCCATCGACTCAGCCCTAGTTAGTATGGCCTGGTAAGTCTTATCATCCATCTCGGGTTTTCGCGCCAGAATCCAAAAATAATCCCGACCAGGCTCCGCAACAACCACGTGACTGTAGTCGTCGGCAAGCTCGACTATCCAGTAGTCGCCCCAGACGAATGGCAAAAAGGACAAAAAGCCGGGGGCAAATCGCACCTTTAGTTTGGCATTGGTCGCTTTGTCGACGATTTTGGCCTCGCCGACGGCCCGGTTGATCTTGCCGTCTTTCTTGATGCACCGGTTTGTCACTTCGATACGGCCGTTGCTCTTTAACAGGTAGTCCGCCGTTGTATCGCTGATGCACGATTTTTGAAACCTGTTTGGGTACTTCGCTATTTCGTACCAACGGCCCGCATATCGCTCGATATTCACGGTGTTGACTGTCTTTAACTCGGTTGGCGAACCTTGTCCGAATAGGTTCATTACCGACATTATCAAAACTAATAAAAAGATTATGAATACGTTCATTGCTTTACTCCAAACCAGTTATTCGTACGATTATTGCAAATGGATTTGTGGCTGATAAGATAAGTTTTGGTTGATTATGCCGATTTACGAATACAAATGTCAGCAATGCGGCCTGCAATTCGAAAAACGCCAGAGCGTTTCGGACGAGCCTTTGAGTAGTTGCGAGAAATGCCACGGCAAGCTCGAGAAACAGTGGTCGCTGTCCGGGTTTCAATTCAAGGGCGCCGGCTGGTACGTCACCGACTATGCCGGTAAAAGGGCTGATAAATCTTCCGCCGCCGAATCAACCGCATCCACCGAACCCGCATCAAAGAGCAAGGACGAAACAAAAAAGCCCGCAAAGGACAAAGTTTCAAAGCCGAGCAAAGATTGATGAACCGCCGCGTAGTTTTTTTTACAGTCATCTGCACGCTTCTTCTCGCTGCGTTTGTCTCGCCACAGTCGCGACGCAGTAATCGCGGCTCCGCTACGACCGAAGGCACGATACTTTCCGTCACAGCCACACGTGAGGACAAAAGACGCGAGCCTATCAAGTTAGACGACCTTTTTCTCTACGAAAACGGTATCGAACAGCGGATAAAAAACTTTTCGTTCGACCCGAGCCCGTCGAAGATCGTCATCCTTGTAGACAATTCGCAGACGCTGCAGGCATCCGTCGAGTCTATGAAAAAGGCGGCGATGGAGTTTGCGTACGAGATCTTTGAGGGCGATCTGCTCTTTACGCTCGCGTACGACGAAAAGGCCGAGATCATTCAGGAATGGACCGACGACGCGAAAAAGATGGAGGCTTCGTTCGCTACGTTTCGCAAAAAAGGAAATCCGCTTTTGTTCGACGCTCTCGACGCCACGATGAAAGAAGTCCTGCTGCCGCTGATGCCCGGTACGCGAAAAACGGCAGTCGTTATTATCGGCGACGGACTCGATCGCGGCAGCAAAACGTCGTTCGATTCTGTCTTAAACGAGCTGCAAACCTACAACATTACGGTTTACGGCGTGCAATTGCCTGACCGAACCGGCGGCGCATTTCGACGCGATCAGCCAAAAGCGGGAGCCGTGATGATGCGCCTCGCAGAGGAAACCGGCGGCCGCGTCTTCCCGTTTGACGAAGCCCAATCGGCCGCAAAAACCATCTGCGACGAACTCCGCCGAAGTCGCTATCTGCTCGCCTACCAACCAACAAACACCTCGTCCTACGACGCGCGAAGAATCTTCCTTTTGGGGAGCGAAGGCATCACCGTTCGAACAAAAACCGCACATCCGCCGAATGTAAAGTAGGAGTTGATCGATGGCACAAGTTGTAAGAAAAGTACTCTCACCATTTATTATTTTTCTTTTCTTATCGACAACGACGTTTGCGCAAAAACAAACTTTTGCTGAGTTGTTGGCTCTGGCAAAGAAAGGAGAAGCTTGGGCTCAAAATGAAGTTGGACTGGCTTATTCGTGGGGAGGGACATCAACAGGCGAAAGAGTCAGACCTAACAGTAAACGAGCGATTTACTGGCTGAAAAAGTCTGCTGAAAAGGGGCTCCCATTGGGAGCGTGCAATCTCGGCTATCATTATGGTATCGGGCGTGGGGTTACAAAAAACCTTGTCATGATGGTTAAATGGGTTAGCATCGGTGAAGTCCTCGATCCGTTAAGGTGTGGGTCAGAGGCTGCTGTTCGACTGAAGCCTAGTACCTGTGAACGTGATGTAGGGTGGCAAATGGCTCATGAATGGCTGAAAGCCCATCCTGATCTCAAGAATAATTTTAAGCAGCAGCCGTGGCTCTCGGATCCGGTTGAAGATCTTAGTCCTAAATGTAAACAAAAACGTCGATGATCTAAATCAAACCGCGACCGGAGCAGCGATCTTGCCGTAGGATTGATAGCCGGCGAGGTTTAGGTTTTCGTATTTGAAATTTAGCAGCCCGTCGAGCCCTTTTAGATCTTCAGCATTTACAAATTCGAGTTTTGGCAGCGGCATTGGTTCACGTGAGAGGAGTTCGTTCACCTGTTCGATGTGATTCGAGTAGATGTGCAGATCGCCGAATGTGTGGATGAATTCGCCGACCTCGAGGCCGCATACATGCGCGATCATGTGCGTTAGAAGCGCGTAGCTCGAGATGTTGAACGGCACACCGAGGAACGCGTCGGCCGAGCGTTGGTAGAGTTGGCAATGCAAAGTGCCGCCGGAACGCGGACGCCCCCGTCCGCCATCTTCACTTTTTTCGACCTTGAACTGAAACAGCGTGTGACAAGGCGGCAGTGCAACGTCATCGCATGTCTCGGGGTTCCAGCCCGTGACGATCAAGCGGCGTGAATTCGGGTTAGCGGTAATCTCGTTTATGAGTCTCGCGATCTGATCGACGCCATTCATCGCCGGATATTCTCCGCCAAACGAACGCCACAGATAGCCGTAAACCGGTCCCAGGTCGCCTGTCTCGCGGCCAAATCGCGCAGTCTGCTCGGCCGTTGCCCATTCTGCCCAGATATCGACGCCGCGTGAGTTCAAATCTCGTTCATCAGTCGAACCGCTCAAGAACCAAAACAGCTCTTCGGCAACCCAGCGAAACGGCACCCGCTTTGTCGTCACGATCGGAAAGCCATCGCGCAAATCAAACCGCGTTTGATAACCAAACGTCGAGATCGTGCCCGTGCCGGTTCGATCCTCGTGCGTCGTGCCTTTGTCGAGAATATGACGTAAAAGGTCGTGGTATTGCTTCACGTAGTCAATAGTAAATCGTAAATCGTGAATAGTAAAAACTCGGTGCCGAGAGGGCCGTCTTTACTATTCACTATTCACAATTTACCATTTACTAACGATGCTCGAAGTCAGTTTCAACTCGCCGCAATGCGGCTGGATGTCGATCGGTTTTAAGGACGATGCAGGTGAATTTCATACAACGACGGCGCACGCGCCGCACGCTGCGGCCTTGCCCGAGCTGATGCAGATTTTGACAAAGCTCGCTGGCGCCGATTCAACCGACAACGAATATCTGCTCAAATGGAACCGCGACCCGGAGGAGTTTGATTTCAGATTTGTGCGCGACGGCAATCGTCTGACCCTCGAGATCTACCAATATCCGACCGACGAGCGTGACGCCGGTGACAAGGAACTGGTCTTTTCGCACACGGGTCGTGTCCCCGACGTTTGCGCGGCATTTGCGGAGACATTTGAGCAGCTTTACGCCGACCGTGACACGGACGAGTTTGAGTTCAACTGGCGCCAGCCGTTTCCTTACGCTGAATACGAGGAATTTGTTAACAAGATTAAGTAACCACGAAAATACACCAAAGGGCACGAAAGATTTGATTTCTTTTCGTGATACTTTCGTGAAATTTCGTGGTTGATTCATTGATGAAAGAGAAACTACTAGATTTACTAGCTTGTCCGACCTGCGGCGGTGATATTTTGCTCGCGTACGCGAGCCAATACGACGGCAAAGAGATCATCGAGGGCGTGCTGACGTGCAAAAAGTGCACACGCGAATACAAAGTTATTCGCGGCGTGCCGAGATTTGTCGATCTCGCAAAAGTAGAGGAGGACAAAGCCGCGACCGCCGAGAATTTTGGCTGGCAGTGGAGGAATTTTACTCAGGAGGACCCGAAGTACAACGAACAGTTCCTCGGCTGGCTGCAGCCGGTGAAACCCGAGTTTTTCAAGGACAAAATTGTGCTCGAGGGTGGCTGCGGCAAAGGCCGTCATACAAAACTTGCTGCCGAGTGGGGAGCGAAAGAGGTCGTCGGCATCGACCTTGGCGATGGCGTCGAGTCGGCGTTTGCCCTCACGCGTGATCTGCCAAACGCACACATTGTTCAGTGCGATATTTTTAAGTTGCCGCTCAAGAAGGTTTTTGATTACGCGTTCAGCGTCGGCGTTTTGCATCACACGCCCGACCCGAAAGGGGCGTTTCTCTCGCTGGCCGGTAAAGTTAAAAGCGGTGGCCACATCTCAGCGTGGGTGTACGGCGCCGAGAATAATGAGTGGATAACCCGCTACGTCGACCCAGTGCGCACGGGTTTCACGTCGCAGATATCGCAGCCCGTGCTTTACCAACTATCAAAACTGCCCACCCTTGGTGTGTTTCTGACGACAAAGCTCGTCTATCGCCCGCTAAACGCCGCTGCAAAACCCGTCGCTAACAAGCTTTTCTACAACGAATATTTAAACCACCTCGGCACGTTCGGCTGGCGCGAGCAGCACAACATCGTATTCGACCACCTCGTCGCCCCGACGGCGTTTTATATTTCGAAAGCCGAGTTCGAAAACTGGTGGAGCGAGATCGGCGCTGATGACGTCGAGATCACGTGGCATAATGGGAACAGCTGGTGTGGGTTTGGGCATGTTTGATTCAAACAGGATGAACAGGATAGGCAGGATGCGCCCTTTTCTTTAATTTCATCTTGTTCACCCTGTCTATCCTGTTTAGATATTACGTGAAATAGTTTTCAACTATGAGATTCGATAAAGGTATCGACAAAAAGTATCGGCAATCCGTCGAGGACGCGTTCGCGACGATCATCGAGCGCGGCAACGATTTTCATCGCGAGATGATGAACGAGATCGTCGAGTCGAAGATGCTCGTGCGGGTCGAGCCGGTGAAGAAGATAAACGCGTCGGGCATCACCGGCGTGATAAATTCGATCAAGACAAATCTCAAGATGCGAAACGAGCGCCTTAGTTTGCGCGAGGCACTCGGCGAGATCTACATTGCTATTGCCGAAGAGACTATCGACACCGGCGGTCAGCGTGGCTGCGAGGGAACATTTGTCCACGAAGGCCGTCACGCGTACGATTTTGCGCAAACCTTGGAGAGCCTTTCGAACGACGATGTGAATCCGTTAAGCGTCTTTAACCCAACGCTTTACGAGCTTGAATGGAACGCTCACAAAACCGCCGGCGACTATATGCTCTGCATCGACAAGGCGGAATACCTGGACGAGGGCCTTCAGCTTATGATCCTCTGCAACACAGAGACCGGCAAATGCGAAGTGAGCGACGACGGCATCAGGCGGCGCCTCAGCGAAAGCTACGGCCTCACAGCGGACGGCAATCAAGGCTCCCTCGCAAGCGAAATGATGGGGATCATGATTTAGTCCAAAGTCCAAAGTCAGAAGTCCAAAGTAACCCCCGGCTGATAGGGACATTAGACTTTGGGCGTTGGACATTGGACTATGTTGTTTATGACCGCAGCGTTACCACAAGAAATGCAGCAGCACACATACGCCATCATGGACGAGGTCGAGGGCTCGCACTGGTGGTTTGTCGGTCGCCGCGCGATCCTCGAAAGTTTCTTGCAAACGATAGTTCAGAAAATCCGCATTCCGCATTCCACATTCCGCATTCTTGATGTTGGCTGCGGCACCGGTGCCAACCTTGAAATGCTCTCGCAATATGGCGAAGCCGAAGGCGTTGATGTGTCGGACGATGCGCTAGAGTTTTGCCGTAAGAAAGGTCTAAAGGTACAGAAAGGACTTGCGGAGACGCTGCCTTACGCTGGCGAGACGTTTGATCTCACAACCGCGCTCGATGTTGTCGAACATCTGGACGACGACGTTGCGGGACTCAAGGAAATGTATCGTGTTACAAAACGCGGTGGCTACTCGTTGATCTTTGTTCCGGCGTTTATGTGGCTGTGGGGCGTGCAGGACGATATCTCGAATCATAGGATCCGCTACACAAAAACGCAGATCGTCGATAGATTGCAGCGAGCAGGCTACGAGATCGAGCGCGCAACGTACGCTAATTTTACATTCTTCGCGCCTATTCTTGGCGGTCGCGTGTTCATGAAACTCACCGGCATCAAGCCGGCGTCCGAGAACAACATCAACATCTCAGCGCTCAACGGAGTGTTTGGCAAGCTGTTCTCGGCGGAGCGATTTTTGCTCTCGAAACTTAATTTTCCGTTCGGCGTGTCGATCGTGGTTGTCGCGAGGAAACTATGACCGAAGATTTCTACTGCGAAGAAGTCCTTAGCGGCAAAACGCCGGTCGAGAAAGTTCTGGAGACCGACAAAGTTCTCGCCTATCACCACACACGACCGTTTTGGGAAACGCACATCGTCGTCGTTCCAAAAACGCACGTCGACTCGCTCTTGACGGTCGATAACGATCTGTTAATGGAGCTTTTGGATGTCGCAAAAAAGGTTGCCGCTCAAGTTTTAGCCGAAAAAGGCGCCGCTCGTGTGCTGACCAATCTCGGCGAGTATCAGGACTCAAAGCATTTGCATTTTCACGTCTATTCGGGCGAAAAAATCCGGTAACCACAGAGACCACAGAGATTTTGAGAAAAACATCTTCTTCTCAAACCATCCTGTTTATCCTGTGCATCCTGTTTGAATTCCTCTCTGCTCTCTGTAGCTGATCAAAACCACGACTTGGCCTCGAAGACCTTGCCCTTCGGAAACTCAGAATTAGTAACTGTGTAAGTAAATCCTTTTGCGAGCGCGAACGCCCCGATCTCGCCCCGCTTTGACAGCGCGATAAAACCAACTTGAAAATCTCTCGCCCGCGCTTCATTGCGTTTGACGATACGACGAATGGCTTCGCGACAAGCTTGTTCGGGCGTGCGCCCCATGCGCATCTGTTCGACAACGGTGTGCGTACCGCAGATCCGAATCACTTCTTCGCCAACGCCTGACGAGATCGCAGCGCCGGCCTCGTTATCGACAAAAAGTCCGGCGCCGATTATCGGCGAATCGCCCACGCGGCCGCGCATCTTGAACGCAAGACCGCTCGTCGTCACCATCCCTGCGAGTTTGCCGTCCGCGCCGAGCGCGGCGGTCGCCATCGTGTCGTGATTTGGCGTGCCGTCGTCAAAAAAGTACGGCGGCGCAAATTGCGACATCGTTTTGCGGTTTTCGATATTGATCTCGGGTTTGTATTTGGATTTTTCGAGCCACTTTTTCCATTCTTTTTCGGCGTCGGGCGAGAGCTTGCCGTCTTCGAGAGCAAAGCCGTTCGCGAGGGCGAACCGTTGAGCGCCCTCGCCGGAAAGCAAAACGTGCGGCGTCGTTTCCATCACTTTGCGGGCGACGGAAACCGGATGCTTTATGCGTTCGAGGAATGAAACCGCGCCGCAATCACCATTACCGTCCATGATCGAAGCGTCGAGCGTAACGCGTCCGTCGCGGTCCGGCCATGCTGCGAGCCCGACACAGCAGCTCGGCTCGGCCTCGGATGCTCGCCCCGCGGCCTCGACCGCATCAAGCACGGTTTCGCCCTTTTGCAGAATCGGCCAAGCGGCATTATTCGCCGTGATTCCGCTATCCCATGTTGATACAACAACAGGTGTTTTGACCTTTAACAAAGACGTTGTTTCACGCGTTTGGGCGAAATATCGCTCCGTAAGCAATGCGGGAACGCCTACCAGAGGCAGCCGCAAGAATTTTCTTCTGTCGATCATATAAGCTGTTTTTTACCACATAGGACACAATAGGGCACATAGGCGAAATCGAGTTTTTCTCAGTGTCCTCTGTGTTCTCTGTGGCTAATTCTCCAACCGATACTGTATTTTCACGCTCGAAAAGTCTAAATTATTAACCTTGCCGCTATTGACGAAAATGGATTCGATGGAAGATAAGCAAACGGTCAACGACCCGGAACTGTCGCTCTTTTTGCCCGTCCTCGACGAGGAAGAAAATCTGCGACCAATGCACGCGAAGATCGCGGCGGCGCTCGACGCGCTTGGCAAATCGGCCGAGGTCATTTTTGTCGATGACGGCTCGACGGATAATTCGCTAAACATTTTAAAGGAAATCGCGGCGAGCGACGATCGTGTTCGTGTAATAAGTTTGCGACGAAACTATGGCCAGACGGCCGCGATGTCGGCGGGCATCGATGCGGCGAAAGGCGAGATCCTGATACCGATGGACGCCGATCTGCAAAACGACCCGGCCGACATAAAACGCCTGCTCGACAAACTCGACGAAGGTTACGACGTCGTCAGTGGCTGGCGAAAAAATCGGCAGGACAAACTCATTTCGCGAAAAATTCCATCGCAAATCGCCAACCGAATTATCTCGTGGATCGGTGGCGTTCACCTGCACGATTACGGCTGCAGTTTGAAAGCGTATCGCCGCGAAGTCATTCAGGACGTGCGGCTCTACGGCGAGATGCACCGCTTCATTCCGATCTACGCATCGTGGGCAGGTGCACGCGTGACCGAGATACCGGTCGATCATCACGCGCGAACGATGGGTAAGTCGAAATACGGCATTTCGCGCACGATCAAGGTCGTCTTCGATCTGATGACGATAAAGTTTATGGCCGAGTATCACACAAAGCCGATCTATGTTTTTGGCACGTTTGGAATGATCGCGTTCCTGCTCGCCGCGGTCGCCGGTGTGTGGGCCGTTGTGCTGAAATTTTACGGCACGTCGTTCATCCTCACGCCGCTGCCTGTGATCACGGTCGTGATGCTCGCCATCTCGGTTCAGTTTTTCCTTATGGGACTGCTCGCCGAACTGCTCGTTCGCACGTACCACGAATCGCAGGACAAGGCGATCTATGCCATTCGGGAGAAGATTGGCTTTGACGGAACGCGGACGCCCTCGTCCGCAGCGAGTGCCAGGCACGAATAACAGTTTTGCGTTTTTACGCCGCAAGCGGCGTTTGCGGACGAGGGCGTCCGCGTTCCTTTATGTGCGGCATCACGGGTTGGGTAAACCTCGAACAATCTAGATCAAACAACCACACTGAAGCGGTGCTGCACTCGATGTGCGAGAGGATCGTGCATCGCGGTCCGGACAGCGAAGGTATCTGGATGGACGACGCGGTCGCGCTTGGAATGCGGCGTCTGTCGATCATCGATCTAAAGACTGGCGATCAGCCCGTTACAAACGAAGACAAGTCGGTCATCGCGATGATCAACGGCGAGCTGTATAACTTTCGCGAGGTCAGAGCTGAGTTAGAAAAACGCGGTCACAAGTTTGTCACGCAGACTGATGTCGAGATCGTCCCACATCTTTATCAGATCTACGGTGAAGATTTTGTAGACCACATCAATGGTATGTTCGCGATCTCGCTGTGGGACACGCGAAAGAAAAAACTCATCCTCGCACGCGACCGCTTTGGCGAAAAACCGTTATATTACGGCGTTTTTGACGGTAAATTGATCTACGGCTCCGAGCCAAAGGCGCTGCTCGCGCACCCGGCGGTCCATGCAACGCTTGATCTCGACGCGATGCGGCACTACCTATCCTACGATTACGTTCCGGCTCCGCACTCGATCTACAAAGGTATTTACAAACTGCCGGCCGCTCACATTCTCACGGTCGAGAACGGCGAGATAAAGACCCGGCGATATTGGAATCTAACATGGCAGAAAAGTGCACAAGCCCGCGCGTCAGCAAGGGCGATATCCGATCTCAGCGGTAAGAACGCGGTCTCTATCGATCGTGCATCTGCCTCTTTGGCCAGCGCTGCTACCGAAC
>JBJXFZ010000001.1:0-22228 GCA_046154245.1 Pyrinomonadaceae bacterium | reverse complement strand
CCAACAACTATGCCAAGCACGATCAGCGCGATCAGCGAACCGGTTTTTGCGAACGTAAAAGTATTTTGTATGAACTTGCCGAGTTTCAGCCCGCGTGTGTTCATCCACGTGAGCAACGCGATCATGATGATACCGACGAACTGTGCTGTCGAGAGCGAAAACGCATAGCTCGACGAGCCAAGACGAATCGGTTCAATTAGATAATTTGTTTCGGAAACGGACGGCAAGAGCACGCCGATGTAACGAGCAAAACCAACTGCGACCGCCGCGATCGTCGCGGTTTGGATCACGAGGAACAGCGTCCAGCCGTAGAGAAAGCCCCAAAATGGCGAATATGCTTCGCGTAAGTAAACGTATTGACCGCCGGCCTTTGGCATCATCGCGGCCAACTCGCCATAGCTTAGCGCGCCAATCATCGTCAGCAGGCCCGTGATAAGCCAGACTACGAGCAACCACCCGGGCGAACCGACCTGGCGCGAAATGTCCGCCGAGACGATAAAAATGCCCGAGCCGATCATCGACCCCGCGACAATCATCGTCGAATCGAGCAAGCCCAAACCTCGGACAAAGCCCTCTTGTGTAGTTTGTTCGACTTCCGTTTGTTCGGTTGCCATGTTTTGTCAGAACCGACTGCCGTAGCGTGCGGTTGAATGCGAAACTGATCTAAACCGTGCCTTTTATGAGGCCTAACTCAAACCACCCACTACCGCAGGTGGTTCTGACTATATTATTGTTGGCGAGAAAATCGTTGCTGTTATTATACGTTTATTACGAAATCTGTCCACTCACCTTGGCGATTGTGACCCGTGAACCTCGTCCCAAATACGATGGCCGTGCGTTTCTCTTAAAAATATCGAGCCGATGATGAAGGTAATTCCGGCAACGATCATTGGGTAATAAAGCCCGGCGTAGATGTTTCCGGTCTGGGCGACAACCGACAAGCCGATCAACGGCAGCAGGCCGCCAAAGACGCCATTGCCGATGTGATAAGGCAAAGAGAGCGCGGTGTAGCGGATCTTTGCAGGGAAAGCCTCGACCAGATACGCCGCGATAGGCCCATAGACCATCGTCACCCACAAGACTTGAATAAAAATGAGGCCGATCAGTATCCACGCCGCTTTGTTTGCGAGCAGATCGCCGATCGATGTGTATGGCAGAACCTTTTGTGCGTTGATCAAAGCACCGCTTTCGTCCATTGATTGCGGAGTAAGTTTGATCGCACCCACGGCGTCGCGTTGCGAGGTTGCGGTGACGACATTCGAACCGGCGGCGGATTGCATCGCGTGATAGATCGGCAAATATGTAAAAACAGCAAGCAGACAACCGGCGAGCATTATTCTCTTGCGGCCCACTCGGTCGCTCAATGCGCCGAATACGACAAAGAACGGCATTCCCATAAGAAGCGCGATGGCGACGACGTAGTTTGCGGATGTCGCGTTCACGTTGAGGATCGATTGCAGATAAAAGAGCGCGTAAAACTGGCCGGTGTACCAAACGACGCCTTGGCCGGCGGTAGCGCCAAACAGCGAGATGAGTACGATCTTGAGATTCTCCCACCGCGTAAACGCTTCGATCAAAGGACTTGCGCTATGCATGCCGGTGCTTTTTATATGAGCGAAGATCGGCGATTCCTTCATCCGCAGGCGAATGTAGAGCGACACGGCGACGAGGGCGATCGAGATAAGGAACGGGATGCGCCAGCCGCCGAGTCCGTCAGCTTTACCCGCAAACTGATCCGCCGACATCGTGTTTTGCACGATGAGAATCACAGCTAGCGACAAAAACAGCCCGAGCGTCGCCGTGATCTGGATAAACGACGTGTAAAACCCGCGACTTTCGTCGGGGACGTGTTCGGCGACATAGACGGCTGCACCGCCGTACTCGCCGCCGAGCGCGAGGCCCTGCAGTACGCGGATCAATAGCAAGATCACCGGCGCCGCATAACCTATCTGCGCGTATGTCGGCAAAAAGCCGATCACCGCGGTCGCACCGCCCATTATCAACAGAGTTACAAGAAAAGCGTACTTTCGGCCAACGATGTCACCGATCCGTCCGAAGAACAGAGCTCCGAACGGGCGTACGACAAACCCGACCGCAAATGTCGCGAGATATGCTATATACGCAAACGTCTGATCCTCGGGCGGGTAGAAGAGCGGTGCGATCGTCGCGGCAAGGCTGCCGAAGATATAAAAGTCATACCACTCGATCATCGTCCCGACCGATGACGCCCCGATGACCTGCCAGATCTTTGTCTTTGAGATTTCGCTGTGTGGCATTCAGGTGAGATTTTCACCTGAAACCACCTGATCACGCAATCGCTTGTTTGAACTTCTCGATCTGCGCACCGAAAAGGAACGTCGCGAGATCTACGTTTTCGTGCGAGCGGTCGTAGCCGACGAGCTCGACATAGGCACGGCCCGTGATCGAAACGCCGGCCTTTGTTCCGGCGACATCGCAGCAGCCTTCCCAATAGACGACCATTGTCGTGCCGCGGGTGTCGAGTTCCTGATCGGCGATCAATGGCGCGATGTTTATGTCGATGTCGAGCTTTTGAACACGAACCCTAGAGCTTGCCGGATACACTGCGCCGTTACGCGGGCTTGTCCAGGTCGATACGGTTTCGATCTCAAAATCCGCCCGCGTTAAGTAGCTACAGTTTCCGTCAACATCGACAAATGTGCCGGTTGATTCGCCTTCGCTGCCGTCTTGGTTCTTGAACCGATAGATCATCAGCTCGGTAGCGTCGTCGAATTGTATCGAGAACCAATCCCAATAACCGTGTTCCCAGATGCCGAACTCGCGGTCCATCCACGCCGAACCGGTAAAAGTCTCGACCTTGCCGTCCGCGTTTGTCTGCCCGGCAACCGACATTCGTGTGAACGAAAAGTGGTTCGAGCCGCCATTGCCTTTCTTTGCAATGCCGCTGCCCTCGTCGCCGTTAAGCACGACCGGTTTTGTGGGTTCGAGGATCGCGTCGAATTTGAGTCCGTCATTTAGCGTCGCGTGCAAAATGTGTCTCCCCGCAACCTCGCGAAGCGACCAGTCGCCCAGACGCACGTCACACGACGTTTCGCTCATCGCGACCGGGGTGTCGAGCGGCTTATCAAAACTGCGAATATGATCGTACCGAAAGGTTTGAGCGTCGATGTCCGATATCGCAAAATGCGCAAAATACATCGGGTTTGCGAGCGCCGTCATTGGTAGCACGCCAATGCGGTCAAGATCCGTTCGGCGTTTGAAAAAGACGAGTTCGAAACCAAACCGCCGCCCGTCCTCTCGCTGGCAGTGGCCGGTGTAATACCACCACTCGGTCTGCACGTCGCGTTTTGCAAAAAGATCGTCGGGCAATGTAACACTGCCGTCGGACGGCGCGCCGCGCAGAGGTTCGTCGCGGTAACCTAGCAAACTCGCAATTGCGTCGAGCACGCTAGCCGCCGCTTTCTCCAAACCTTCAGTAAACGCTTCCTTCATTACAACCTCCTGGTTTTGTGCGAAAATACAATGTGCTTATCCACATAGTCTGTTGGAAATACAGGCCTGAGACGACTGCTGCGATGCGCGAACAGCACATTTCAATGCTGAGATCGCTGAGCGCAAAAATCGAGTGTATCAAAACCTTCGACGTCGGCAGCGATGTGCTACATCTCGAAAGGTCATTCGACACAGGGCTGGTTGCCGGATTCAAAAACGCGGCCGCGCTGGACGCATAGACCGTCCACCGGGACCATCAAGCGGCGGCCGCACTCGGCACGCAAATCGCCGAAAAGGTCGAATCAGTGGACTTTTTGACGGATGAACCGGGGGCGTGAGGGCAAACGAATTGACGTCTGATAACATCATAGACAGGCGATAATAATTAGCATTTTAAGGGTAAGAAAATGACCAGGTTGATCAAAAACGGACTAAAACTCGCGGCAATTGCGGCCGTCTTCGTGCTGCCGGCGACGGCACAGCAGATAAAACGCACTCCTTTTGATGTCACGAAATACGTGATGGACGTCGCTCTCTCGCCGACGGAGCGTAAGCTCAGCGCGAATGTTGACGTTACTTTCGTGCCGCTCGAAGAGACTCGCGCCGTCGCCTTTGAACTCAACGGTTCGCTCAAGATAGACACGATCACACGGGTCGCGCAGGCCACTCCGCTCGCACCAGTTGGCCGTCCAACTCCAAGAGCCGCTGCCAAACCGGCCTCGCCGGCAAACGCTATCACGTTCGTTCAAGATCAAACAAATTCGAGCGATCTCGGCCCGCATGTGCGCATTGATCTCGGAGAGAACATCGCGGCAAACACACCTGTTACGTTGCGTTTCAAATACAGCGGTGTTCTCGATAACCCGGCCGGTGGTCCGTTGCTCAACAAACGCCTCGCTTACATTGGCGAGAACAGCGGCTATCTGATGTATGCGGCGCGTTGGTTTCCGTTTCACGACTATGCGGCCGATCAGGCCACGGCCGAAATAACGATCTCACTCCCCGCGGGTCTACAGCTTGTTGGTACCAGCGACGCGCCGGTTTCATCGACGGGCGGCAAATATAAATTTATTCAATCGACACCCGGTTTGCCCGGCAACTTTGCATACGGAAAGTATATGCCGCGAACGATGCGCGTCGGCGAGCAAGAACTGCAGTTTTTTGCAAAGCCCGGCAGCGACGCGCTTGTCGCTAACTACGGCGAAAAGCTGGGCAAGGCGCTCGAATATTACACACGCAGGTTTGGTGAACCGGCGTCGGGCAAGCGCCTTGCGGTTGCTGTGATAGACGACGAGAGTCTCGATTTTTACTCTTCGCGAGGAATGTTGTTTATCGCGGCGCGTCCGTTCGAAGAGAATCGCGACATCATGACCGAACGCCTTCAACGCGAAGCGGCGTATCAATGGTGGGGGCAGACCGTCGGTTTGAGATCGTTTGACGACGCGTGGCTGTCGCAGGGACTTGCCGAGTACAGCGCGTTCAGTTTGCGCGAGAGCACGCTCGACGGCGCAAAGCTCGACGCGCTTCGCCGCGAGATGCTTGAAAAGGCGTTGACATTCGAGCAAACGGCCTCGATCCTGCGTGCGCCGGCGAATCTCGACGACACCTCGACAGCCTATCAGTACATTATGTTCGCCAAGGGCGCGCTTGCATTCAAACTTTTGCGCGACACATTAGGCGAAGCAAAGTTTGATCAACTGCTGCGCGGGTTTCTGCAGCAGTATCGCGGGCGCAATGCTGGAATAGACGATTTTGAAAAGCTTGCGACGGCAGCCGCCGGCACTAATATGCGATACTTTTTTGCACGTTGGGTCGAGTCCACCGGCGTTCCTGAGTTTACGAGCGACTATCTGATCATTCGCACACGCGGCGGCAAGTTTGTCGCGCGCGGCACCGTAAAACAAAATTACGACAACCTTCGTCTGCCGGTTGAGATACAACTCCGCAGCGAGGGCGACCAGGGCTTGCAAACCATAAAACTCGATATAGAAGATGCGAGCGCAGATTTTAACATCGAGTCGACCGGCAAACCCATCGCCGTCATCATCGACCCGAGCTACAAACTGCTGCGGATCTCGCCAGATCTTCGCGTGTCGTCGATCGCGCGTCGCGGTATCGAGCAGTTCAAAGAGGGCAACTATGTTGAGGCGCAGAAGCAGTTTGAAGAGGCGCTAAAACTCGACCGTTCGAACTCGTGGATCTATTATCACCTTGGCTTACTTTTCCTCGACCAGCGAAACTTTGACCTCGCGATCGACAATTTCAAAGCGGCGCTTGGCGGCAACTTGAACCCGGCGTGGCTCTCTGTCTGGTCGAACATAAAGATGGGCAACGCCTACGACGCCAAGGGCGACCGCACACGCGCCGTCGCCGCATACAAACGCGCCGAGGCGCTCGGTGACGACTACGACAACGCGCAAGAGGCGATCAAGAAATATCAGGCCACGCCATACGACCCGCGAGAGAACAAGGCGACCGCAACGAAATAATTGGACTTACGAATCCGACGCACCGAAGGCCCAACTCCGCCACAAACCTCAGAAAGAATTCTAAAAAAGGTGGAAAATAAAATGTTAAAAAAATCAATCATAATCTCAGTAGTCCTGATGCTGTTAAATTTATCCTTAGCACCCCATTTATTTGCCAAAGCTGGAGCAAATACAGGTTCTGAAAAGGAGCGGAAGTTTATTCAGAAACTAAAGACAAATATTGAGAAACAAGGGGTCGGCGAGAAATCTAAAATTCAGTTAAAATTAACGGATGGAACAAAGCTAAACGGTTATATTTCAGAGATTAATGACGATGGAATCATCGTGGTTAATGAAAAAACCGGTTCAAGCGTGCCTGTCGCTTACCCACAGATCAAACAGGCAAAAGGGAATAATTGGTCTGCGAAGAAAGCGATCACGATTGCCGTAATACTGACGCTCATCATCGTTCCCATTATCATTTATGTCGCGCAGAAAGACCGTACTTGATCCCATATTTCCGAATGCAGCATTGGCTTTGGAACACTTTCAATGTTGCAATACAGCACATAGAAAGATAACTGTGCAAGAGGGGAGGGTGTTCCATGAAGTTCAAACTTAATAATCTCCTTATCTCACTATTTGCTTTCTTGCTGTGCATATTTTTTGCTGGAGAAAATAAGCTACACGCCCAAGGTCGCGGTGTGCTTTATACGGTGAATGACACGGGCGATACCGTTGATGCTTCGCCCGGTGACGGAATTTGTGCCGACGCTGGCAACAAATGCACGCTGAGGGCCGCGATCGGTGAATCGAATACGACTATTGAACGCGATGCGATCGTTTTCATTTTGCCGCAGCCCTCGACAATAAATCTGACTCTCGGCGAGCTCGTCATAAGCCGCTCGCTTCATATTGCCGGGCCGGGTGCGCGGCGGCTGACAATTCAACGCAGCACACAGGGCGGGACGCCGAATTTTCGGGTTTTCAGTTTTTCTCCGGGACAAAATGTGTCGAATATTCGCGGAGTTTCCATCCGAAACGGTCACGACTCAAGCGGCGGCGGCATTCTCATCGGCGCGTTGCATTTAGTAGATGTGGTCGATTGTTCTCTCATAGGTAATCACGCGACCGGCGATGGTGGAGCTATCAAGGCTGACGGTTCTCGTCTCGTGCTGCTGCGCGTCCTGATCGCGTCGAACGTCGCCGAGACAAACGGCGGCGGCGTTCACCTAATGGCCAATACCCTGGATGCAAACATTACGAACTCGACCTTTACCGCAAACTCGGCCGCAACCGGCGGAGCGATAAATAACGGAGGCCCGCTCGTGCTGATCAACAACACCATCAGTCAGAACACGGCGACGACCAGCAGCAGCATTCACAGTAATTCCGGCGGCTCGATCACCGTCTTGAACACGATAATCGGCCGCGACATAGGGCAAATCGGCACGGCGTTGAGCGGGCAATTTATCTCAGCCGGCAATAACATCGTAACCGACGCGCGTAACAGCACGGGATTTGTTCACGATGTAAACGCCGATCAGGTCAGCGACAACAACGTGATCGACCCACTGCTAACGGCGCTCGCCGATAACGGCGGACAGACAGACACGCTTGGCCTGCTAGCAAACAGTCCGGCGATCAATAAAGCAAATCCGTGCGTTATAAACGGTAATTGTCCGCAGTTGCCCGGCATGTTCATTCGTGGTCGCACTGATCAGCGAAAGACACCGCGAAATAACTTCGGCTCTTTGCCCGAGATCGGTGCCTACGAGGACGCGCAGTTAATAGGCACGTTCTTTGGTACCTTGCAATTTGGTTTTTTTGATCCGCCCGTAACGCGCTTTACAAATGCTCTCGCCATCCTCACAAACACCCGCACGCTGGAGAAAAAGATAACGCGGATCAACATACTCGGGAGAGTAACGTTTACGCGAGTGCAGGCCGACGACGACCATATTTTAGAGATTAAATCAAAACGGGCCGGGCCGATAACACCGATCCTATTTCCTTCTGACTAGACTATCGATTTTGCAACGCGGGGTTATTCGGATTCACTGCTCGTAATTCATCAACAGCTTTTTGCAGATTCGCGGCGTCGCCTTTTTCGCGATAGGCGATGACGAGGTTTTGCAGCGTGACTTCGTGCTTCGGGTTGATGGCGAGCGACGTCTTGTATTCCTTTATCGCACGGTCGATGTCGCGCGGCTCGCGTAAATAGAAGGTTAGACCGAGATCGGTGCGGGCGGTTATGTCTTTAGGGTTTTTTGCAAGCGCGTCGGTGTACCACTTCTCAGCTTCCAGATAATTTTCCGCGTCAAAGTACGCATTGCCGGCTTTTACGAGCGGCTCGGCGTCGTTCGGTTTTAACTTGCTGGCCGTCTCGTAAAATTTTGCGGCATCCTCAAATCGCTGTATTTGATAATAAAGGTCGCCGGCCGTCATCTGTGCCTCAAAACTTTGCGGCTCGGCCTTTGCTTTTTCGATCGCGGCGGTCACCTGCTGAATAGACCCGGCTTGGGTCTGCCCATCGCTCGCGCCGATCGGCGGATGATCGGGCGGAAGCTCGGGGTTTGAGTTAGCGGAGAGTGCCGATGTCGTCGCCGTCGCCGATGTCTCGAGGCCTGCGCGGTTTAGGCTGTTGGCAAACATAAAACCAATGATCGAGCCGATGAGCAGCCCGATCACGCCGAACATAACATTTTCTTTATTCATGTCTTAAATCAAACAACTTGGTGATTAGCGTCTTAGAGTTGCTTTGCGTACTTTGCGGCTCTGCGGGAAACCTCTTCTCCCGCCAAGACGCAAAGACCGCAAAGACAACCTTATTTAATAGTAATACCAATAGACTCGAGAAATCTATTCGGCCGCTCGCCGCCGATCAGTGCAAAGACGAAATCGTTCGGTATCGTGGCGACGATCTCTTTTGTCTTTACGTCCTCAATGACGACCTCTCGTTCGCGTATCTCTCTGATGCCGACGCCGAATTTCAGATCGAGCAAGCCGTCCTCGGCGCAGTTGTAGAGCTGGAACTTGTTGCCGAACTTGACGGTTGGCGCAAGATAATCGCGAACGAGTACGGTGACGCGATTCATGTCTTCGGGCTTTCGCGGGGCTATATCCGCGCCGTCGCGCACAGCGATCAGATCGACAGCGGCCTCGACCGCAACATTGCCGCCGCCGACAACGATGAGGTCTTTGCCACGGAAGTCCATCGGATTTGAAAGGCCATAGATCACTTTTTGCTGCTCGCGGCCGTCTATCACGACTTTTAGTTCTTCCTCTTCTTTTGGCAGACGCAGCTTGTTCGGCGCGCCGCGCAGTCCGATCGCGATAACGACGCGACGTGCTGTGTACGTGTGCGGTGTCTTTTCATTGCCGCTCTCGGTCGTGATCGTAAAAAAGTCGCCGCCCTCATCGCGCTTCACGCCTGTACAGCTCTCAAACTCATTTATCTTCACGCCCTTCGCCGCGAGGCTAGCGAGCCAGACGGACAGAATGTTTTCGCGGCTGTCACCGGGAATTTTGGTCTGTAGTTGGTCGACGATATCGGCCTTGAATTGTGCGAGCAAATTGTCGCGATCCGAGAGAAAGTGAGTTCTATACAACGTGGGCCAATCGGCGGCGCCCTTAGTCCTTAAAAACGCCGCGATACGCTTTCTAAGTTCTTTACCGATCTTTTCAAACAACGCCTGCGACAGCTCTCTCTGCAGCGGCTGCGGCACGGCGTCGATCAATTGTGCATGAAGCAGAGGCGTTTGCTCTCGAACGACTTTGTTCAGGTCGTCGTCGAGCGCGTCATAGATCTGACCGTAATCGTCGGCTTCGTCGCCGTACTTCGCCTTTGCGATACCGAGGCCGGCTGCGGGAATGCCACCGAACCAATCCTTCGTGTCCGGCTTAAAGAAAATATACTTGCCCTTTGGATACAGATCGATCGTCGAGAGCGTGTTGTTTTGCTCGAGCGCGATGTAACGCAGGCCCGCATCCTTTGCAGTCGCGGCTGCCGACGCGCCTCCGGGCCCGATGCCGATGATCGCGACGTCGTACTCCGCGTGCGCGTCCGCCGCGGCGCTCGCGAGTTCGGCAGCGATGTGGGTGATAACCTCGGCGCCCTCTTTTACGGCGTTCTTAATTAGCGGCACGCCCGAGACGTCGCCGATGATGTAGCAGCCCGCGACGTTTGTCTCGAAACTAGCGCCGTCACGTGTCGGCGTCGGAAGCGAGCGGACTTCTTTTGTCGTATTGATAACGATGCACGCCTTTGGATTGACGGGACACTCGGCCTGACAGGCCGTGTCCTCCATACAAAGATCGGGTGCGACAGCCGCAGCGGTGCCGTCAACTATCGCTAGCACGTCGTGCGGACACGCATCAACGCACGCCTGACATCCGATGCAGCGTTCAGGAAAAATAACCGGATGTGGATAGGACGGACCGCGATATTTGTCGAGCTTTAGCTCGGCGAGTTCCTTCTGATCGAGGGTGCGGACTTGCGTCGGCGGAGCGATCGTTTTGCTGCGGTTTCTAAAAAATCCAAGAGCCCGCGTCGAATCACTCACAAGCGCAACAAAACCAACCACAACCAAACCTGCGAGAATGCTCGCCCAGCCGAGCCATGTCAGCCCGCCATACGCGAGTGCATCGTCGGGCGTATAAGCGCGATTGAGCCAGATCAGCAAAGCGATCAATGCGAGACTAGCGATGATGTGAAACGCTCTCATTCCACCTTTCCCTCGGCAATTTTTTTGGCAACGGCGTCGCGTCGTCTGCGAATTGCGTCGTCCGTCAAAAACTCGCTCCAACGCCCGGCGCTGTATGGATGCTGCGTGTGGCACGAGATACAATTTGCCGGGCTCGCTGCGCCAAAACGCTGGTCGCGTTCAGCCGTGTCGCCCTGCGTTGTGTGACATGCGGCGCAAGTTTCCCGCGGCGTGTCACGGTCGATATTGTTTTTACCAAAACTCTTGTGGCAGGTCGAACACGAAACGAGTCCGCGCGAATCGCCTTTAAGAGCGCTCGGCACCTTGAGCCGCGCGACGTGCACGGTATGAAATTGACGGCTCAGCTTTTCTTGCTCGTCTTTATCACCGGTTGCCGAGAAATTTATCTCAGGTATGGCGTCCGCGACCTCGCGATAGACGCCCTTCCAAGTCCAAACGCCATTCTCAGCCGGGTAACCATACGATCCGCCGTGTGCGGTGCGAACGCCCTTGCCGTTGTAGAGCTGCTTATTGTTGTCGTTGTGACACTCGGCGCACGAAAGAATCGCCGACGCCGAGGGCGAAAAGTCCGCGCCCATGTGCTCCTTGTGACATGCGTTACAGGTGATGCCGGCTGTCTCGTGTGCCTTTGTGTTCGTCGCGTGAAACTCGCTTCCGGTGTGACAGCGTATGCACGAGTTCTCCATCGGCTCGTTCGGGGTGTGACACGTCGTGCATGAATTCGCGTTGTCTTGAATTGCGATCGTGCTTCCCTCGAACCTACGCGCGTGAGGATTTGAGAGAGGTTTTGGCTCGTAGGCTTGCGGATACTTGAAATAGGCCAAAACACCGATCGCACCGATGATCAAAAACGCCCACACAAACACCGCGACTCGCCATGGTGGTCGCAGATCGCCGGTGGGCCGCCAGTTGAACATCGCCTTACCCGGCTTTGGCTTCTCGGTCGGTCGCAGCCGTGTACCCCAATCTTCTTTTTCGCGAGTGCGCTTTTCCCAGAAGACTTTTAGTACATCGGCGGCTTTCGAGTCCGGTACTTGAGCCTTCGCGGCAGGTGCATGAGCGACCTCAGCGGTCGCTTGTTGCTGCACGGTAAGCGTCAGTGCCGCGCCGTCATAATCGGCGAGTATCGTGAAAGGCCCGATCTGGATCGTGTCGCCCGAGGCGAGCACGTCGGTCTTCTGCGGGGCCAACAGGCGTCCGTTTAGTGTGAGCGCGTTTGCTGTCGACAGGTTCGCGAGGACGTATTCCTCGTCGATAAAATTTATTCCGGCGTGGATGCGCGAGACCGTTTCGTGATTCAAAACAACCTCGCACGTGTCGAGCCGTCCGACACGTAACCCGTCTTTGTAATGAACCTTCGGGAGTTCATCACGGCCGCTGTAGATGATCTTAAATGTGCCCGTATCTCTCATATCAGGAGACATTAAAATAGACGACTTGAATAATGTGGAGCACCATCAGCACAAGCATGATCGATGTGAAAAGCACATGCGGCGGCACCCAAAGCTTTAGTAAATAGTGCAGGTAGCAGAGCGCATCGACGCGGCGCAGCGTCGCGGCATTCTCGACCGCCTCCATCAGTCGGGCGTCGTCCGCGCGGTTCATGGCATCGGCGCTCTTGCGGAACTCACGGCGAGCCGCTGCAAGCATCGTCCTCAAGTCTTCTTGCTTAAAATACTGTCGCAGCAAGTAGCCGATACCTAAAAAGCGCCGACGCACCTTATTGCGGATAAGCTGCTTTAGCTCGGGATTGCTAGTTTCGTCGACCGTGCGAATCAACTCGGCACGGAGCTCTTCGCGGCGCGCCTCGAGGTCCTCGATCAGCAGCGGTTCGCGCTCGATGCGGGTCATAAACTTTGGCACGATCAAATAGCAAATTGCGCCAAAGATGCCGGACGCAATTACAAGATCGAATGCGATCATCAGCGTCGTCGTCAGCAGACCGCCTGAGCTCGTGCCGCCATGCACCAGCAGCAGCAACCCGGCGAGAACGCCGATGTAAATATGCGAGAGCATCCAGTAGCGCAAGGCGCCCGCACGTCGGCGATATATCTGTTTGCGAAGCGGATATGCCATGACCCAAACAATGCCGCCGAGGCCTGCGAGACCGGTGATCCAACGCATTGTTAGCCAGCCGCCTTCGATGAGAGCCAGGTCCTGCGTGTAGCGTAGCGTCGCCCACACGGCAGCCAAACCGCCGGCGATCGCGGCGATAAATCCTGCGACGTGCCAGATGACCGAAAGCAGATCGAACTTGTGAATGTTGACGCCGATCGCGTGCGTACGGCTCTTTTGCACAAAGCCGAGCGTTTTGTTTACTTCGTCGAAATACTCACGCGGATTTACTCTTACAAGCGCACCCGTTGGGCAATTCTCTTCGCATGAGTAAGCCGCCGTTTTTGCGCCCGGCGGATTGAGACCCGTGTTTTTGCAAAGGTTACATTTTACGGCGAGTAGATTTTCGGTTTGCGTGACTGGTTCGGGTAGTTTTGCGGCGCGCAAGGAAAAAACGGATGCAAGCCGCGCAAAAGCGCCCGCTTCGTTCGCCGCCCCGGGCCGCTCGATCATCGAGATCGCATCGTACGGGCATTGCGTCGCACAGTCGCCGCAGCCGATACATGTTTGCGGGTTGATATCGATCTCGCCGTCGGGAAAACGTGCGATCGCCCCTGTCGGACAGCCGGTGAGACATTCCGGGTCCTGACAATGCATGCAGACGGTCGGCACGAGTACGCTTTGAATTTTTGACTTCAGCGGTTTTACGGGCCGCTCGATGTGAATGCCGCGCCTTGTCAGGCGTGAGTGGCCGTGAACCTTGTGACACGCGAGCGAGCAGTTGCCGCAGCGAATGCACAAGCCCATGTCCATCACAAGCAGGTTGACGCCGTCTGCAACGCCGGTCTCGATCTCGCGCGCTGTGGCACTGAGCACGCGCGCATCTGCCGGATGGAGCGGTATAGTTGCGTCGTCGGCATCCGATGACGAGTGCAGAAACGGAGCTAAGGTCGTGCTCAGCTCTTTATCTTCGCGAAGGCGCGAGACCGCCACCTCGACAACCTCGGTTCTACCGCTTGCGCGCGCCGTGTATTTCCATGTCGCCGGTTGCTCGACAGCCTCGACTCCGAGACACGAACCAGCGCCGAGAAAGTCGAGACCGACGGACTCGTCCGTTTCGAGCAAGGATGCGGCAGCTTTTGGATTGAACTCGACGCCGCTCACGCGCTGTATCCACCCGTTGCGTACATATACGACACGATTTACTGGGTCGCCCTCGCGAAACAGCACCGAGTCTTTTTCATACACGGCAAATCGCGCTGCGTCATTCAGACGTTTTAGAAGTTCGGGTGTGAAATCTGCGCCGTTAAAATCCTGAAGGTCGTTTAGAGTGAGCGAGAGGCCGTAGCCGCTGTAGTTGCGCGTCAGAGCCTTGCCAAATTTTGGCAGCTTGCGCAAGAGTCTGATCGCAGGACGCGTGAGTTCGAGCACGAGCGCGTTTTGTGAGCCGGCTGCAACCGACACGGTTGCGGTGCGCGGTGTGCCTGAGAGCAGAGCCATTTCGCCAAATGAGTTTCCCGCGGGTATCTCGCCCACCTTTTGTCGCGCGCCGTCCGACTCGATGACCGACGCCTCGAGCACGCCATCGACAAGAATGTAAAAGATACTGCTTTCCCAGGTGTTTTGCTCGACGATGGTCTCGCCTGGTGAGAACTCGAGCAGGCGGCAATACGGTCCAACCTGCTTTCCGCGATAGCTGCGGCCAAATAGGATGATGTCCATGTCGAGCTCGTTTTTGAATTCGCCGTTTGGCGCTTTCTCGACAAGCTCGGACACGATGTCCACATTACGAAACGCCTCGATTTGCTGCGAGTGATTGTGTATTTCACGTGGCATTTCGGATTAGACAAAGATTAAGTTCCAAACTCAATGATGAGTCGATTTGAGAACTGTGGTTTTAAACTTTGCGTTCTTTGCGTCTTAGCGTGAAATTTCTGCCGATGCAAAAGAGATTTCACGCAAAGCCGCAAGGACCGCAAAGAAACTTCAGATTGTTCATTACCTGCGTTCAGGCTAAGCGATTCAAGTACACGAAAACGGCCGCGACAATAACTACCAGTACGGCGAGCCCAACTATCAGGGCGGCCACGCCGAGGACGATCCACATCACATAACTTTTCTTCACCGCCGGTTCGGTTTGCGCTCGCGAGATCGGCGTGACGGCTGCAGCAGGCGTCGCAGTTGTTGTAAGCGGTGCGATCACCTCGACGCGTTTTTCGGGCGGTGGCGGCGTTGCATCTGGCGCCTTCGAGATGTTCAGGCCCATGTCCGAGAGCATCTGCCCGTACATGGTCTTGCCCATTTGGACGGTGCTGTCCATCTGTTCGAACGCCGACTCTTCCTTACGCTGCTCTTCCTCTACAAATGCGTTGCCGCAAGCCGGGCAAAACGCCTTGGCTTCATCGACGAGTTCGCCACATTTATCGCAAGGTTTTTGTCCCATCGGCCGCGTCAATTCTTCTTATGACAGATCAGACAGTCCTTAGAGGTCGCAAAACCGGTCCGGCTCTTTACTTCCGGGCGGAGCGCCGCCGCGGCGTCGTGACATGTGTTGCAATTCAGGTGATACGCATTCTCGTTGTTCAGATCTTTTGTAACCGTCTTGCCGCCTATCGTGTAATCGGCCGTCGGCATCTCTTTGCCGTCGGGCACGTTGCCCTCCTGAAAGTGGCAGTCGCGACAGCCGCTGACCTTTTTCGACGACGCTCGCCAAACATCCATTGTGAGCGCGACGTCGCGCTCGCTGGTTAAAAGCGGCGGCTTTAGAGCCGACTTTGGCTGATCGGTGTGATGACACTCGACACAGCCGACGACCGATTTGCCGTCCGGGCTGTAGTTCTTAAACGCATGCGTGTCGTGATCAAAAGGCGCCTCGCCATACTCCGTCAGGCTGTCCTTGCCCAAGATGAAGGTTTTTGGAATCGTCTTGCCGCCGGTTGTTGCGGTGTTTGCACTTACATTCGCCGCCGTGTTCGCGTTTGCCGGTTTTGCGTTTGCGTTCGCCGCCGGCGTCGGTGTCGGGTTCGCGGTTTGCGCCAACACGTCCAAATCACCAAGCCGCGAACCACTCAAAACCAATGCGACGGCGACTATCGCAAACACAGCTGTCACGAGCAATTTAGCCAGATTTTTCATATCGTTAATGCAACCTATTAAAACCCCTTTAGGGCTGTAATGTCAATGTTTTGTGAGATGCTCAGAAAGCGTAAGGAAGATGTTCTCTAAGTTAGTTACTGCCGCCCTAACCGGGCATCATGTTATAGCCCCGGCGGCCAAGCGCATCGTAACGATAACGCACTTTTTGTTTTCGCGTTGAGGCCTCGGTCATGCGGTTCTCGTAATCCCAAGTGTATCGCCAGAAGTTGCTTCCCTCAGACCTCGCATTTCTTCAATCTAGCTTGCCCTCCTTCTCGACCGCCAAACGAGCAAGTCGATGACCAATCCAATGATCCCCCATTGAATCGTGCCACCTAAAATCGCCGCAAATGTAGGGTCGCCATACTTGATGTACCAATCATTTACGATAAAGTTTAGCGGCATGCCGACATAGGGCATAATCGTTCCTAAAGGCCCAAGAAACGGACTGAGAACATCGAGAACGAAAAAAAACAAAGGAAATAAATAAGTGAACTTGAAACGCATCTTACCACCCAAATCCTTGTTGACGGTACGGCACATTAAGAGCATTTACTTTGGCCCCGAGATAGCCGCCGTGTGTACTAATGGACCCAGAATCTCGTTTGGGTCCGAAAATGCCGTTTGGATCCTTAAGAAGTGCGGTTCTTCATATAGATTGCTACATAGTCAACTTCACTGTCTATGAGCTTTTCGAAAAATAAATCATCCTCAGCCCATTCAGAAAATGTGATTCTTTTAAATTTCGGCAGACCATTTGTAACATTAAAACTCACTCGCCAATGTTCCGGAAACTCGCTATCTTCAATCGAAAAAAATTCCGACGCATATGGATATGGGTGTTCACTTTCAGGGATTGTATGAAGATAAAACCATATTCCGTTGTCAAGATATTCGAGGGCTTCGACAATGTATTTCTCCCCGATTTCTAAGTGTGTATAATTTCCTTCCGAATCTGTCCAATGACGAATCCGGTCCCTGGCGGCGGCTGATTCCAAGCTTGATAACGCATTTCCAATACATTTAACTATCATTTCTGAACCTCACCATCATCTGTATCTCTCGGCATGATGTTTGAATTTGAAATCGAATACATTGCCGGTTTTAGGATCCCTGACATAATGAACTTCGGACAATGCCCCTGCCTCAGATTTGACAGAATAACTGCACTTCTGCATTCCGCTAAATCTTGGATCACCGAGACTAATTCTTAATGGCTCCCCTGCGCCATTTTTAGCAGCATCGAGAACCATTTGATCCATCAAGCCTTTTGGATCCCTGCTAAATTTGTCGAAAGGTGCTCCGCCAGTTTTTGGAGCGAATGGTCCGGCCAATGTAGTGAAAATACCCGCGCCGCGAACGATGTCCATTCCAGCGTATGCGGCTCGACCATAACCATTTTCATCGTTAGCATAGAGCGCGTGGCCTACTCCATTTCCGACTCTTAACCAATCGACCGTCCCGTGTGCAGCACCGAATAATGTTATCATCCCGCCAAAAGGACTAAACCCAAGCGGAACATCACAGCCGCACGTATTTTGCGCATTGTTCAAACTTATATCAAGAGAGTCTGCTGCTTCACTCGGGGTAAAAGGAAACAACCCTGACGGATCGTAGTAATTCAATGGATTATTTGAAACGTATCCATACAAATTTACATCACCGCCTTCAAATCCAATCGGGTCTTCGGAAATAAACCGTCCGAGATTCGGGTCGTAGAATCTTGCTCTCGAATATTGCAGTCCGGAGAAATTGTCGAATTCCCGACCTGTAAATTGATACCGCGACGAGAACGCAGCGTTTGTCGGGTTGCCAAACGAATCGTAGCCATTCGAAGCGGTCAGCGCGCCGGATGAATTTGCTAACCCATTTGTAGAACCGAGATGATCGGCGAGGAAGTAACTCGTCGTCGAGCCGGTTGTCGATCTGATCTTGTTGTCAATTCCGGTGCCATTCAAATACTTTGTTTGCGTTACAAAATTGTCATCAACGAGCACATCCTCACCCCCGTAGGTAAACTTTGTGACTTCTCGGCCTCCGCCTAAGTTTCTGGTGACCCTTCTTCCAAGAGCGTCGTAGCGGTAGCGGACCTTTTGTTTGCGTGTAGAGGCTTCTGCTAAACGGTTTTCGTAGTCCAAAGTGTTCAGTTTGTCTTTGGCTTTTTTCCGCACCACGCTTGAACTAAATCATCGAACGTGTCGATGAGTTTCCAATCGTTAGAGGTACCTTTATTTTTCATTCTAACGCCCAGTTCTTCCAACAGACCTTGGTCACTAAATTCGTTTCTACCTAGCCACCAAAGCCATTCAAATGGATTCGATGCGGGGACTCGCTCCGTCAATTTGGTCAATTTGTCGGAAGGCCTGAGGATGCCCACTGGAATATGAAATCCCATTTCAATTTCTTCAAAGCAAGACATCACTTCCGCTTTGTCTAATCCTTGAGGCTCAAAATATTCCTTGAAAAGTCGCTCTTTGCCCAAGTCTTCCCGATCTTCAAACCGCGCACGTAATTTATCAGCCCACTTGTCCTTCATACTAGTCAATCACCCCACAGAGACATTGAATATCAGTCGTGACATTATAGGCGAGCGTGCCGGCGCCCGTCACGGCCAATACTGGCGATAGTTTGGTGCCAATTGGGGACAAGTATTTGCCTAGCGGCGAACCAAAAATTTTTGGAAAGCCCAACGCCCTGTTCACGTCTTTCGTGACCATGTTTATTCCACTTGCATAAGGATTTGGGCTGGCCGTTTTAGGACCAAAATATTTACGACCTGCCGCTGCTCCATCTAAAGCCAATGAAGAAAGAGACCCAATTTCTAAGTACTCAAGGGCAGCTTCAACAGATGGGTCACCGCCGGAAGCCATTGCCGAAAACTTATACTTTTTATAACAACGTTGTGTTCGCGCAATTTCCTCAGGATCAGTTGGATAAATGTTTGGATCTTGATAGACGATAGGGTCAAGAAGACCGAATGGATCGGTATATCGGGCCGGATTATTTTTGACGTAAACGTAAAGATTCACGTCTCCACCATCGAATCCGATTGGGTCTTCGGAAATAAATCTTCCTAGGTTTGGGTCGTAGAATCTTGCTCGGCTGAATTGGAGGCCGCTGAAATTATCAGACTCCCGACCCGTGAATTGATAACGCGACGAAAAGTTTGTGTTTGTCGGGTTGCCGAACGAATCGTAGCTATTTGACGCTGTTAACACTCCGGACGAATTTGCAAGCCCATTCGTTGACCCCAAATGATCGGCAAGAAAGTAACTCGTTGTCGAGCCGGTTGTTGCTCGGAGTTTGTTATCAATGCCTTCGCCGTTCAGATATTTTGTTTGTGTTCCAAAATTGTCATCAACGAGAACATCCTGTCCATCATAGGTAAATTTAGTTTGCTCTTTGCCATAACCGAGACCTCGGCTCACGCGGCGGCCGAGAGCATCGTAGCGGTAGCGAACCTTTTGCTTACGAGTAGCTGCCTCGGTCATGCGGTTTTCGTAGTCCCACGAATATCTCCAAAAGTTCGAGCCTTCCGCTCATTTGGCGTGCTTTCTTTGAATTCGGAAAAAGATCCAATGGGCAAAAATGCCTATCAGAAACCACTGGAACACAAAAGCTATTATTCCAAAAGGAAGACTTCTTAAAGCTGTTACAGCAAAAACAGACGGAGTGTTTATCAACAATACGATTACTCGCAACAGTGAGTTTTTCGCAGCGTCCTGATAAAATGGAGAGGCTTCATGTAGAATGGCCGCCGTCACCAAGAATGCCAACAAAACTGATAAACCACCTGCCAAGATTCTCTTAGATAAATATCCCATAATTATTTCGGGCACTCACAACTTGTCTGACCGGTGCCACTAAAGAAATCGTTTGGTAATGGATATCCCTTGAAATATGCCCACGCTCTACGAGTGTTGTTTTCCGCGCGTTTCCACTGATCTTCCGTGTAAAGGGCGGTCTCTTTTGGATAGTGCCAGCCGTTCACGAAAATATCCCAGTACGTATAAGGCCACGCTTCTTGGAATCCGTTGTGGGCGGGAGACTCGTAATCCTGCATCGTATGAACTGCAGCCCCCATTTGGTACATCGCGTCAGTGTTCAATCCCATACCTTTGTACTTGCGTGCAAGGCAAATCTTATCTCTCACAAATGCGTTTGCTCGTGCGCGGGCAGCATCGGGCGACTGTCCGGGAAAACTCATTGCATGAGAGTTTGCATGCTCAAGATCCTGTGTTTGAGCATCAAAGTCCTCGTTTGCCCTACTAATGTTTTGAATGTCTCTAGGAGACGCAACTCCGTTAAGTGCACCTGCGGTAATCTGTTGATGATAGTCAAATGGCCAGATTGAAGGGAATAGACCAAACGGATCAGTGAACTGAGTTGGATTGTTGCCAACGTAGGAGTAAAGATTCATGCCGCCGACGAATCCAGCAGGGTCTTCGGACATAAATCTGCCGGTATTCGAGTCATAAGCTCTCGCTCGATAGTGATACAACCCCGTAAACGAATCGTATTCTCTGCCGGTATATTGATACCGCGACGGAAACGAGTTATTCGAAACGTTTCCGTAGCTGTCAAAGGTCTGCGATGCTGAAAGGTTGCCGGTCGAGTTTGTCAATCCGTAGGTTGACAACTGATGGTCAGATAAAAAGTAATTTACGCTCGAACCATTAGTCTGCCGCAGCTTGTTGTCGATACCTGCGCCGTTCAGATATTTAGTTTGCGTTCCAAAATTATCATCTACCAGAACATCCTGACCGTCGTAGGTGAATTTAGTTTGCTCTTTGCCATAACCGAGACCTCGACTCACACGGCGGCCAAGAGCGTCGTACTTATAACGCACTTTTTGTTTGCGAGTTGAGGCTTCTGCTAAACGGTTTTCGTAGTCCCACGAATATCTCCAAAAGTTCGAGCCTTCGCTCTTTGTGGTCATATTGCCGTTGGCGTCGCTACCGTAGGTTGCTGTCTGCGTCGAGGCGATCTTGTTAAATGGTTGGTAGCCATACGTCGAACTGCGATGGCTCGATGTGCGGTTTCCAACATTATCAAACATATAGCTTTCGACAACGGAACCCGTAACGCCAGTTAACCTGTCGGCGTTATCGTAACCGAATATCCGCGATTGGCTCGGTTCAGTAATCTGCGATATTTGATTCGCCGCATTGTAACCATATTGCCTGTCGAACAATGCCCCGTTCGGCCCCTCATCGGTCAGTCGCTTCAGACGCCGCATGTTATCAAACTCATAACTTGTAGAAACGCCATTTGGATAGGTTCTCGTCATCGGCAAGTCGTCAGCATGATAGCCAAACGAGATCGTCGTGCTGTCCGCGGCATTTACAATATTCGATAACCTCTCGTCATCATCGAAGTTGTATGTCGCGTAAAGAGCGCCGTCGAGCTTCAAACGCTTTTGATTGACCGTCGGCGTTCGTTCGTATTCGTAGGCGATGACCTTTCCGAAAACGTCCGTCGTATTTAACAAGCGATTGTGGCTGTCATAGCCGAATGAAACTGTTCCGACCTCGTTCACAGCGGATGTCAGCCGCGAAATATCGTCGTAACCGTAAGTTGATTGCTGTTTGGGCGTCTCATTCGTATGGTCATACTCGGTCTTTGTCAAACGGTTTAGATTGTCGAACGTGTAGTTTGTCACGCGGCCCATGTAATCGGTTCGTTTCTTACGATTTCCGACTTCGTCATATTCGAACGACATCGTGCCCCCCGCACGGGTTTGCGACAACATTCTGCCCAGCGGGTCATAGCTGAACGTGTAAACCTGATTGATTGCGTCCTTAACCTCAAACGTCTGAAGACGCTGGTTGTACTTAATCGTTGTGGTCTCACCATCGGGATTTGTGACCGTGTTCGTGCGGTTCGCGTCGTCGTAGTTGTATGACGTGAGCCGGTCCGCCGTGTCGCGATACTCTTTGATGCGGCCAAGTTTGTCGTATACGAATTTTTCTTTTAGCGGCGTTGCTCCGACAGTTGCCGCAGGATATGTGATCTCTTTTAAGCGGTTAAAATCGTCCGGCGTGTAGGTCGTGATATTGCCGAGCGGGTCTTTATACGAAGTCATGTTAGACATCAGATCGTAACCAAACTCTTTAACATGACCGAGCGGGTCGGTAATTTTTGTCAACCTCTGCTGCGGGTCAAATTCATACGTCGTGATCTTGCCGCGCTCGTCCGTCATACTCTCAGGCAGTCGCCGGATGTCGAACTTGTAAGTTATCTTATCCAGATTTGGGTAAATCATCTCGACCTTTCGCTGCGTGTCGTCAAAATAGTTATAGTCGGTCACATGACCGTAAGTGTTCGTTACCTTGTCAATTCGGCCTCGCCCTTCGTATGTAAAATTCGTCT
>JBJXFZ010000166.1:0-5117 GCA_046154245.1 Pyrinomonadaceae bacterium | reverse complement strand
CCATGATGACAAAAAGCAACACGATCTGAACGCCGGCGAGCGCGCGGAACAGGTTCTCGGCCGATCGGGTTTCTTTGCGAATAAGCCAGTGCGAGATGAGCAGCATCGGCAGGACGATCGCCGACACGGCCACGAGTTCGCCAAACCCGCGACGCGCGTATTCCGCAAGTTTAAAGTCAGGCGTGTTCTGTACAAGCTCCATCCCGCCAAACAGATACGGCACCTGCACGAGCACACAACTTAGAAAAAGCAGATTTACGAGACCGAAGATCACGCCGATCTCTACCGTGCCGAGGTTGAAGCCCTGCACCATAGAGTTGTCGAGATCTGCCCACGACCAGGTCGGTTTCGCGTCGCTCTGTGTCTGTGGCGTGACCTCCGGCGCCTTTCCGCTCTCGTCACTTGGCGGCTCGGGGCGATTTATGTGCTCGACGACAGTGCGATTGTCGGCAAGCATAACAGGATTTTCGCCGGAGTCGGCTCGCACCCTAGCCATTGGACTATCGGGGCTTTTCTTTTCTTCCGGCGCAATTATCGAGATCGGCGCACTTGAAGTCGCAGCGGCCGGAACACCCGCAAACAGAATGCCGCGAAGATACCCGGCGGACAACCACGCAAAAACCCCAAACAATGCCAGATGGCCAAACACAAGCTCAAAATCAACGTTAAGCACGCGCCGCACCCAACCCTCATAGACCGCGTCGGCGGCCATAAAGAGCCCTCCGAAAATGAGTAGCAGCGGCAACGCGATCATCACGCCGCGAAGTGCCGACATGGCGGTCCGTCGCCAGCCGGTCGACGAGATCTCGTTCCAATTTATGTCCGCGCCGAAAAGGACGCCGGCCGAAAAGACGGAATTCACGCCCGCCCAAACAACCCCGACGGCGTACTGAAACAAACCCGCGACACGCGCAGATATTTTCAAGGTTGGCAGAAAGAGAACACCGAGGATCGCTATGATCGCGAACGTGTCCGCAACGCGAAGCTCGATGGCGTCTCGCCACACAAACATCGACGCGAAAAACACTTGCGCGCCCAACAGCGCAAATGTCTGGACCGTCAGTCGCTCGGGCGCGTACCGCCGCAGGAGCATAAACACGGCCGACGCAAACAGAATGTTAAAGAGCAGCACGTTCAGACCCCAAGGAGTCTGCCGCAGCAAAAGATCGCCGGCAACGCCGATCACAACGGCGACCTGCATAATCTGTAAACCGATTTTTGTTCGCTGATTCATAATTAATATTTCCGTCAGGTTACGCGATTCTTAGAGTTCGAACTGCGGTGCGTGCGTACACAATCGCTGTCATCAATGGAGTGAAACCCAATAGGCCGATAAGCCAGACCATTCCCACAAGGCTGAACGGAAAGAGAATCAAACCTATAATTAGCGACGCAATCGCAGCGATCGACAAAACGATGGCGATCACCAGGGCGAATCCGCCCATCCGATCACCCCAAAGCATCCACGCCGCTTGTGCCATGATTGCCGCGTAAGCGAGCACATATGCCGGCGTTTGGTATGGCCCAAGCATTGCGTGAGTGCTCGAGCCGCTGTCCCAGTCTCTGAAGACAAAAGGGTCGAAGTAAAAACATACCATCGGCATAAAAACGCCCATTAGCCAATCAAATCTCCTTTGCTTTGCCGTAACAATCTGCCCAAACTGCCGACGCCAAAATTTTGGATCACCAGCAGGCGGTTTTTCATAATTTTCGAGGCTGGGAACCGAGCCGGATTCTGCGACACTGTACTCGATGGAAGAGGTATCATCGAATTCTTCGAAGCAATAGTAATATCGCTCACCGGGTAATGTGCATGTTGCGTTCATAAAACTCCTTCGAAATTGAACTGACAGTCCGCTATCTTCATTGGACGCTTTGCGCAACCGATTGTTCCCCAAGTTTGAAGTAAGTTCGCTTGTGCAGAAAGCTGTCTTCGTCGTTGATCAGAACCTTTTCGATCAAACTCGGGTAATCGTACATATCAATTCTCGGATTCTTAACATCTGTCGGGAGATCGAAAACTACGTCCTGTTCGAAACTGGCGCCCGCCATGACTGGCTGCGTAAACACCGGCCTCGGGTTTTCGACTTCGACTGCGCGAGGGTAATACTTCCCGTCATCATCAACTACGATCAGCTTCAGACCGCCAAGACTAAGCGTTGCGGCCTTTGCACTGCTCGAAACTTTTACCGTGACGACATGGAATTCACCATTTGCAGTTCTGTCGCCAATCGTTTTGGTCTTACGCACACCGGTCACGGCCGTGTGCATGTGGCAGTCCAGATAGAAGCCGCAGTGTTCCTTTGGCTCGTTCATCGCAAGTGTCTTTTCCGTGCTTGCAATCGAAAATCCAAACAGCATCACCCCGTAAAACACAAACCAAACTGCGACGCCGCCGAGCGTAAACCTTGTCAGCCCGGCCTTTTTTGTAAACAGCGAAACGACCAGCAACAAAGCCGCTACGATCAGTCCGCCGACAGTCATCATCATTAATAGCACGCCCATATTTCCTCCTTACGTTTTCTTCATTGATTTGATCAGCGCTTCCATGTGGTTGAGATATCGCGTCAGGGCCTCGCGGCCGGCGGATGTGATCGCGTATTCCGTCAGCGGCACGCGGCCGTTGAACGATTTAGCGCAAGTCAGGTAACCCGCGTCTTCGAGCTTGCGTGCGTGGACCGAGATGTTGCCGTCGGTCGTGTCGAGGAGCGTTTTTAACTCGGTAAAACTTAGCTTTTCATTCGCCGCAAGCGCGCTTATGATGCCGAGCCGCATACGCTCGTGAATGACCTTATCGAGATTGCTTGGCACACTCTCGGCGACCGGCACTTCGGCCAGTCCCCGTGTTTTCTCGGTTCTTTTGATCGCTAGATTCTTTGCCATAAATTCTTGTCTCTTGTGTCCGTAGCCCGCACGTAAGTAAGGGCTACTTACACGGATCAGCCGCCATACCGCCGCGCGATAATTGCTCCAAAAACAATGTGCAGCAGGCCAAAACTCAACGCCATCATCAAATTGCCGTAATTCGTCGGCAAGATGAATGCGATCGCGCCGAGCGCTATAAAGGACCAGCCCATGAACGGCACCACCCGAGCTGAAAATGACCCGCCGCACGCGACCGCCGCGCCGTAACTGACAATGCAGACGGGCGCCATCTCGTAATAATGGCCGTAACGCCATAGACCGAGAACGATCACAACGCCCGCAAGCAGCGGCGGCGCAAAGGTTAATGCGAATTTCCTTGCCGGTACACTAAACAGCGACTGGCCGGAGATCTTCGATTTCTGCCACATTGTCAGCAAGCCGATCATGAAAGCAAGAACGGCCTCGACTAGCCAAACCGTCAGAGCATCAACTAAGTAAATTTGCTGGCTGGCAATGTATGCTGCGACGACCGCTGTCGCACCCATGAGCATGCCGCCGTAGCCCGGAACGGCCGTAAAGCTCGCCGAGCGCTCCATTGTTTCGCGTATGTATTTGAGATTGTCGATCGCTCGAGCCCCTATGTTTACGGGCTCGCCGCTCGTTGGTGCATCATTTGTAACAGCCTTGAGTTTCGCCATACCGAGAGCGAGAATACGCCAAGTGGTTAGATATGTCAAGAACTTTATATCACAAAGTTACTCATCTATCTTTTCGGTTTTTGAGCAGCGTCACCGAGATTTTCCTGTGGAGCTGCGGTTGGGTTTGATGTCAGATAGGTTAGCCGTTTGCCTTGCAGAAGAAAATTCTTACCGTTCCACTTGTAAACCGTGCGTGTAAAGTGCGTCGGGCAGCATAGCTGCTCGAGGTCGTCGCCGATGCGCCCGGTCTCGGTTTGGCCGAGAAGAAAACGGTCCTGCCCGTAAAGCTCGACGACAAGATTGCCGCCCTCGGCAAAAATATTTTTTAGTCCGCCATCGGCGCGATCGCCCGTTCGAAAAGGCCAAACGAGCACGGGTTTGCCGTCTTTCCAGCTGAAAATATGAACGATCTGCGGAATAGCGGTGCCGCCGGTCTCGATCTTTAAGACGACCACCGCTTCGTCGTCGCCGTCACCGGTCACGTCAAAAAACTTCGTCGCAACGAGCATCAGCCCGATTCGCCGTAGGCTTGCTGAGTCGGCTTCGGTTCCGTTTTCTTTTTCTTTGCTACTTTCTTTGTTTTTACTTTTCGCCGAATCGTTCTTACCAACGCCTGGGTTTGCTTCGCGCGGCTCAACACGGCCGTCTGTCAGTGTGATCTCGGTCGTGCCGTCTGGATTTTGCCATCCTCGCGGCAATTCATAGGTGTAGTTCTTGAAATCGAATTTCGCGATCGGCGAGGTTGAAATCGTGTTGCGCTCATCGAGCAGCTCGGCCTGAAGGTTTGGGATCGCGGAGGTCGGTGAAGGCACCGGTGTCGGAACCGCGACTTGCATCGAAACTGCCTGTTCTGCGTTTTGACTTTGAACTTCGGCTCGGCGGCACGAAGAAAAAGCCGCGAGCGAGGCAACCATGATTAAGATCACAAACCGCATTATTAACGTTACGCTCTCGTCAGACTTCTGTATTTTATCCGATGCGGCTGGTCGGCGTCGTGGCCGAGGCGGCGTTTGCGATCTTCTTCGTATTCGCTGTAGTTGCCGTCGAAGTACTCCACGTGACTATCGCCCTCGAATGCGAGAATGTGTGTCGCGATGCGGTCGAGAAACCAGCGGTCGTGACTGATTACGACTGCGCAGCCCGCAAAATTCTCAAGCGCTTCTTCAAGTGCACGCATCGTGTTGACGTCGATGTCGTTGGTCGGTTCGTCGAGTAGAATGACGTTGGCACCCGATTTCAGCATCTTCGCCAGGTGAACGCGGTTGCGCTCGCCCCCCGAGAGCTGGCCGACAAATTTCTGCTGATCGGCACCCGAGAAATTGAATTTCGAAACGTATGTACGAGCGTTCATGATGCGCGTTCCGAGCGTGACGTTGTCGAGCCCATCCGAGATCTCGTCGAAGACTGTTTTCTCGTCGTTGAGGCTGTCACGCGACTGATCGACATAGCCGAGCTTGACCGTCTCGCCGACCTTGAACGATCCCGAATCCGCCTTTTCCTGCTCGGTGATCAGACGAAACAGCGTGGTCTTACCCGCACCGTTCGGCCCGATCA
>JBJXFZ010000040.1:0-3175 GCA_046154245.1 Pyrinomonadaceae bacterium | reverse complement strand
GAATTCCGGACGGGTGGTTCAAGAATGATGCATCGGGTGCCCCGGCGTATGCACCACGAGTGATTATCAGGACCATCCTGCATTCCAAAGCTCGGGGGTCAATCGCAGCGATCGCGGTCAGATAGTGGTCGCCTCTGCTTTAGCCCGTGCATTTTGATTTCAATAAAGTGGTTTTAAGGCCAGTTTTTTACTGTTTTTCCATGGCTATTTTCGTTACATCAAAACGTAACGCAGGTCCGACCCCTGCCCTGCAGTAGATTTATCTCAAGTATTGGGAGCGTCGCGGGTCCTCAACGGGTTCTTAAATGCGCGGAACTATTGATCCCGCGGAGACTCTGGGATGTTCCAGGGTTGCTCCCCACCAACCTTCTGCGCAAAAAAGCCGTCGCCACAAGTTGCCCATGAGGTAAATCCGTCACCATCGATACCCATTACCCCGAAACCCTCCGATTGACCCCATAACCCATCTCGGTGGGCTAGCAAAGTCGCCGTGCGATACCTGTTGTTGTCCATAACATAATCCCATTTCTCCCAAAATAGAAGAAACTCAGGCCCTTTACGTCCGAAAACATCACGAATGATAAAAGTCCAATAACCTTGCGACGATGCCATACCTTTTTTAGCAACTAATGCTCGTCGAAGGTATAGTGGGTCGAAATCCACGCTCGAATCAGTCCATCTATCATCCGCATTTCGCGGCCCGGAATAGTCGATGACTACAACCGTTTGGTCCGTGCCGTCGTCAGCCTGTACGTTGCGCTTCTGCGCCGCACGAATACCAAGTGGTTTGCTGTCCAAATAAATCCCATTGAAGTAGAAATCAATTGCCTTAAGTCCTACGCCCTCTACAAGAACCACAGCGGACGTTGGAGACATTTCATCGTGGAGTTCCTGCAAGGACATGCCATGATCCTGTCCGATCTCTGCTCCTGGCCCTGTCTTAGCTTGACAAGAAGTGTGATTCACTCTCGGTAGGCGTTTTCCATTAGCCGTCATTTTCTCAACCGAGGTTTTTCTACTCATAACTCCGGTATCTTGACGATATAAGCGAGCGCTTGCTGTTGCGAGTGCCGGTAAATCGAGATCTTCATCCGATGCTCTTGGGAGATTTGTTACACTCCTTACGGTTTTAGTACACTCCTCTAGATCCTTCCTGTAGCAGAGAAATCGCGCATCATTTAGTTTCGACAAACGATCCTCTGTAAGGATTGCCAAGTCCTTCAAGCGTTCTATCTTTGTCTCGTTCAATACCGACAGCATGGGCGGCGATAGCATCGTGCCGATCTGGCGCCTTACATATAGATCCTTGTTAAATTCTTCAGCGAGAAGAGTAATCTGCAAGTCGCGTTGGATAGTATCTCCCTCAGCATCCTCAAACCAACCTGACGGATAGGGCTCAACAACGTATTCCAGCGCTGTGTAACCGCTTCCTTTTAGATCGGCTGCGTTTCTCAGATCCTTAATAGGTTTGAGTTGCTTCGAGAAGTCTGCGACGTACTTGTTTATGTCCGAGATAGCGTTCAGACATACGCTAACGTCACCGGCGCTGCATCTCACGATGTTTTCACCACGGAACACTTCTGGCACCTGTGACGGATCTCCTCCGATCTGACGGAGTCGTATTTGAACGCTCGCATTGTTACCCGTTCTGGCGAGGGTCTCGGTCGTTTTCGCCGATACCGCGCCAAACGTTCCCGACATTCCACCACTAACTGCGAGTTCCCGCTTCATCGTAAACGATGAAAACACGATTCGCATTGAGACCAAGAGGCGGGCCCCATATCGAATGCCACTTATATAGCGATCGCCGCACCGCTTCTGGAATGCTTCCGCGTCTCGCGGCACAATCCCTTTCTTCAGATCCGGGTCTCTTACAGTGAGTATGCCTGGCGATAGATCGATTGCCCATGTGGACGAAATCGCGTTAGCTGTTTCAGCGGTACTATCCGCAAATCGAACAGACGCCGTAACTTTGGCAAGTCCAAACGAAGTATTACCGCCAGCATCCAAACCAACGCTATGCGCGACGCTTCGTTGATCGAGCAGACTTTCAAACTCGGCAGTACCTTCACTACGTCCAGAAAGTGTACCTTCGCTATCTTCATTAGGAGATGCTATGCATCGTTGACGTTCAAATTTTCCCTTCTTGGTGTCATAGACATTGCCAAGATCAAGTGCATCGTTTGCCTCCAACTGTTCCTTTATGTAGCCGGTCCCGAATACTTCGGCGTGTGCAGGTGAAACAACAAGAAAAAGTGTGGCCCCCAATAGACAAGCGTACGCAACTCTCTTCATTGTGCAGTCTCCTTGAGTTATTCAAAACGACCGGTCCATCGCGGCCGAGACTCACCGCGCACGTTAGCGGCTAACAAAAGCGGACGTCCAGCTCGATCATGCCGATGGAATTGCGACGCGGATTGAGAATACACCGATAGGAACGTCGACGGAATACATTGCGCGTTCTGTATGTGCCGACAGCTAATGTCCTGATTACTTTTCGCTACGTTGGCGCAGGTACGTTTTTTGAATATTCAGTGTGGACACAATGGGACCAACTAGATGTTTCCATGGAACCTTGAATGGTTGCGAAGTATATTTCACAATCAACTAAAGCATCTGCACAGAAGTGGTCCCGCAAATCTGAACAGGGTGATAAGTGGAAACTCCGGGTATAAAGCCGGACCGGCTTCGGTCTGGCAAAAAGGAGTTTTTGATGGTGAAGAAGAAAGCCTCGGGTCGGCGCACCCGCCGCACCCACAATCCGGCGTTCAAGGCGAAGGTGGCCTTGGCAGCCTTGCGCGAAGACCGTACCCTTGCCCAGTTGTGCGAGCAGTTCGAGCTGCACCCGAACCAGATCAGCGAATGGAAGAAGCAGTTGCTTGAACGCGCCGCCGAGGTGTTCGACGGCGGTACTTCGCCAGTGCCGGTGGACCTGGCGCCGCTGCACGCCAAGATCGGCCAGTTGGCGCTGGAGAATGATTTTTTGGAAGGCGCGCTCACCAAAGCAGGATTGCTGAGCGCAAAGCCATGATCGACCGAAACCATGAACTGCCGATCACGCGCCAGGCCCAGCTGCTCAACATCAGCCGGGGGACGGTGTACTACCTGCCTCGGGCCGTGAGTCCGGCCGATCAGGCGCTCATGCGCCGGCTCGACGAACTGCACCTGGAGTACC
>JBJXFZ010000150.1:0-2745 GCA_046154245.1 Pyrinomonadaceae bacterium | reverse complement strand
CTAATAATTAGAAACATTGTCATATTTCTTGTCGTCGCAAATCTCGTCTTCTTTTTGACGTTGGCATTTGAGGGAATGCTGCCGGCGGATCCGAGGCAGTTGGTATTTATTGATTTCTGGGGACGTTTTGGTGTTTATTCACTTTGGTTCATCGGCTACGCTCTTTACCGCAAATACATCGCTGACAAACCGCTCGTTCGTAGCCTTGTCATCCTTGCTCTCTGCATAAACATTCCGCTATTTCTCGGGCTTGGATATTTCGAGAAATTCAGCACACAGCCCGAAGCGGTTGCCGTGATAGATTTCTGGGGCCGCGTAACAGTCTATTCGTTCTGGTTTATGTTGTATGAGGTTTACCGTATATATCTTGCGACGCCCGAACCACAGAATGCAAGTCTACGCTTAGAGAGGGGCTAATATGAACAACGAAACTTACACATACACGATAACGAACGCAATCAGCAAAGTCCCTCAAGTAACACTTATTTTCTGGATTATAAAGATCCTCGCTACCACGCTGGGCGAGACTGGCGGAGACGCGATGACGATGTCGTTCCTCGGTGAGACGACCGGCGACGCTCATCCATATGGTTATTTGATCGGTACAGCTATATTTGCGGTCATTTTTTTTGCCGCAGTTGCCGTTCAGATACGCTCGAAACGCTTTCATCCGTTCATCTACTGGGTGACGATCATTGCGACGACCACGGTCGGAACTACCCTCGCAGATTACGTTACGCGCTCCATAGGCATCGGATACGCGGGAGGTTCAGCTCTTCTTCTCTCGCTTCTTTTGGCTTCACTGTTCATTTGGTATCGCACTTTGGGTTCTGTCTCTGTCGATACCGTCAGCGAGCCAAAGGCTGAGATGTTTTACTGGATGACGATAATGTTCTCTCAAACATTAGGTACGGCACTGGGCGATTGGACAGCCGACGACGTAGGACTCGGACTCGGACTCGGATACAGCGGGGCAGCCGTTGTTTTTGGGACGATGCTCGTGATCATCGCCGCAATGTATTTCTGGACAAAGATTTCACGAACCGCACTATTCTGGGCAGCATTCATTATCACAAGACCACTTGGGGCGGTCGTCGGCGATTTCCTTGACAAACCATTCGACAAGGGCGGCTTGGAATTAAGCCGTTACACGGCCTCAGCTGTTCTTCTGATTTTAATTGTTGTTCTGATCTTGATTTTTAAGCAAAAGCCTGCCGAGAAAGCTCATTAATGCAGCGGGAAAAGATGTTTCATATTTAGATTTATGAATTCATCAATATGGCTAAACTCGACGACCCGAATCTGAACTACGAATCAAAGTGGACGACGCTGACGTTTGAAATAAGATGATCTTCTGGGCACCTCATCTATTGTTCATTGAGCAGAACTTCCACATCCGATTTGAAGGTTGACTCTAAAACTATTCCCGTGTATTTTTTCGCCAGTCTGCCGTTTTTGTCATAGAGAAACGTCGTCGGAAGTGCCATGCCGTCGGGCGAAAGATTTGGGTCGTAACCGGGCGTTAAGATCGGATATTTTATTTGATAGCTTTCGACGAAGGGCTGGACGGCGGCTATATCTTCATCCATCGTTACGCCAACGACCTCAACGCCTCGAGATTTGTATTCGTTGGCTAGATTGACGAGTCCGGGCGTTTCCACCCGGCACGGCGGACACCACGTCGCCCAATAGTTGATGACCACAACTTTTCCTCTCTCGTCGGCAAAATTCCAGTCGCCGCCGTTGATGTTTTGGAGCGTGAAATTCCTGGCGATTTTCCTTTCGCTCAATGGCGAAACGCCAAACTGCCACCAGGATTCGGGAGCGACGTAGAAAAGGATCGCAGCAAATACCGCCAGATATGCGAGCCAGCCTAAAACCTGCCGACGAATCGTGCGTTTCTCGTGGCTCGTGGGTTTTTCCGTATCTATGGTTTTGTTCTCAATTTTCTGACTCATTTGATAATTTCGTAATTCAAACCTGATTGATAACGCGATTCAGACGCTCGTTGACTTCTTTGGCTACTTCATCAACTACCGGGTTATCTCCGATGACCGACAACATCGCTTTCGCGTCAATTGCCGCGACCACCGATTGATTCTTGTCTTCGGCCTCGTAAACGACGACGTTGCACGGCAACAAGAGACCGATGTTAATGTCTTCCTGCAAAGTTTTGTAGGCGAGCGGCGGATTACACGCGCCAAGAATCACGTAACGGCGAAAGTCCACCCCGAGCTTTTCCTTCAATCTTTCGTCCAGGCGAATTTCCGACAGCACTCCGAAACCTTCTTCTTTTAAGGCTTCGCGTGTGCGCTCGGCTGCATCGTCAAAGGACGCGTCGATCGTCCGGCTGAAACCGTATGTCAGTTGTTCTGCCAGTTGTGTTTTCATCTCTAAATCTCCTTTTATTCCTTGCTAATATCCTAGATCGTCGATGGATGCTCACGTCATTCCGCACTACTGCGTAACTCTTAATTGAGCTTCCGGCAATAGCAGTAAATAAATTCCTGCGTTGTCTCAAAAGGCGTGTGATGCTTTTCATCTAAACTTTTAACTAATTCGAACCTGTCCCCAAATTCATCGTGCATCGTTTCGGGGCTGTATCTGACAACATCGAGACCGCTGCATTTCGCCGGACCGCTCAAACCGAAAGACGCGACGATGATATGTCCGCCGACTTTCAAGGAACGCATTGCGAGATCGACGTATTTTTTCCGGTCTTCCGTCTTGGTCAGGAAATGAAAA
>JBJXFZ010000139.1:0-3748 GCA_046154245.1 Pyrinomonadaceae bacterium | reverse complement strand
CACGTCAGTAAGGGCGCCCTTCCTAACGGTCGGGCTACTGACACGCTGCTCGGACACCAATGCAAACCTTTTTGCCACTTCTTGCGTCTTATTTCTTGATATAGAGCGGTAGTTTTGCTATTATTTCATTGTTTAAAATTTGATCACCGAAGCCTTTTAATCATGAAACGACGCGGGGGAACCAATTCCTGAAACTTTCAGGACGGGGCGAATCATAGTTATGAAGGGATAATCTTTCGTTCCTAGCCCGGCAGCTAACCTCGTAGGTGTGGCAAAGAAGTTACAATAGAAGGTCGAGTCCCGACGCAATCGGGACAAGAGAGTTCGATGTGCTTCCAACCTTAGCTATTTCAACAACTTGAAGCAGACATCCGGTCTTCTCAAAGAGAAAAGTTCCGTCAGCAATGGCGGAACTTTTTTGTTTAAATGACAAATTTTTTACTTCTCAGACTAAAGTGATATATTGTTTCATGTAAGAAACGAGAACTTTTACGGGAGAGCAACAAGAACGATGTTAGAAATTGATGGAGTTTGGAGTGTTAGGTATGCGGCACTTACTAACGGCTTCGATGATGGTGATTCAGAGAAATAGCGACCCTGATTCTAAAAAATGGTATTGTGTCAGGTCATGATCCTTTCGGAGGTAAGTATTCAGGGACTTATGATGTTGTTGGAGATACATTTTCCACACATGTAACCGTAGAAAAGACTTATGAAGAGGCGATAACGATTTTTAAGGATCTCGATTATCCGCTAAAGGTCGAACTTAGCGGTAAATATATGAGTCCTGATTTTTTCTCAGCAGCTGGGAAAGTTAACGATGTCGCAGAGTTGGTTGTAAATTGTAAAAGAATTGCTGACCCAGTTATGTAAGTTAAACCCCATACCTGTCGCCAACGGCGACAAATATTAAAGCCTAGGGTAGAGTGAGCGAAGCGAATGGCACCCTAGGTAAGTTGAAACCAATCATTCCGACGCTGAAGGCGTCGAACAACAACCGCAAATGTTCGTCCCCTTCAGGGACTCGATCAATTTTTATAACATACCTAGGGTTACGCTTCGCTCACCCTAGGCTTTATTATTTGTCACCTTCGGCGACTCGAAAAAAAAATAGCCTCGCCGACATTGACGAGGCTGTTCATTTTGATTTTTTACTTTTGCCTTTTGAATTTCGGAACTACGTTCCGGTTTCCCAGCTCGTCATATATTCGAGCATCTCGGGTGTGAGTTCGTCGATGTTAACGCCCATTGCGCGGAGTTTGAGGGAAGCGATCTCCTGATCAACTTCGGCGGGCAGGACGTGGACGCCGGCGGCGAGATTGCCTTTTTCTTTGACGAGATACTCGGCCGAGAGAGCCTGGTTGGCGAACGACATATCCATGACCGATGCCGGGTGGCCTTCGGCGGCGGCGAGATTGATGAGACGGCCTTCGCCGAGCACGATCACGCTCTTACCACCATTATTGCTGATGTATTCTTCGACGAACGGACGGCGTTTGACTGCCGGAGCCGACATTTCGCGAAGCGCGTCGAGGTTGAGTTCAAGGTCAAAGTGTCCGCTGTTACAGACGATCGCACCGTCTTTCATCACCTCAAAGTGTTCTTTGTCGATAACGTGGCGGTTGCCGGTGACGGTGACAAAAAAGTCGCCGATCTTCGCGGCTTCCTTCATCGGCAGCACGCGGAAGCCGTCCATGACGCCCTCGATCGCCTTGATCGGGTCGATCTCTGTGACGACAACATTCGCACCCAAACCGCGGGCACGCATCGCGACGCCTTTACCGCACCAGCCGTAACCGACGACAACTAAAGTCTTTCCAGCGAGCAAGATATTCGTCGCTCGAATGATGCCGTCAAGCGTCGATTGGCCAGTGCCGTAGCGGTTGTCGAAGAAATGTTTTGTCTGCGCGTCGTTCACCGCGATAGAAGGGAAGGTGAGCACGCCCGCGTTGACCATCGCCTTTAGGCGAACGATGCCAGTCGTCGTCTCTTCGGTCGTGCCAATGAGATTTGGGATAAGCTCCGGCTTTTCCTTGATCATTGTCGCGACAACGTCCGAGCCGTCGTCAATGATGAGGTTCGGATTCGTTTCGAGAGCGGCTTTAACGTGGCGGACATAAGTTTCTGTCGATTCACCCTTATGAGCCATGACCGGGATGCCCCAATCGGCGACAAGGGAGGCCGCAACGTCGTCCTGTGTCGAGAGCGGATTCGAAGCGATCAGCAGCGATTCGGCTCCGCCGGCCTGCAACGTGCGGGCGAGATTCGCCGTCTCGGTTGTGATATGCGCACACGCGATCAGCTTGACGCCGACGAGCGGCTTTTCCTTTTCGAAACGCTCGCGAATAAGCCGCAGAACGGGCATTTCGCGGTCGGCCCACTCGATGCGTTGTTTGCCTTGCGGGGCAAGATTGATGTCTTTAATGTCGTATTGCACTGAAATTCCTTCTTTAGCCATTTGTTCCAATTCCTTTTTCCGCTGCGGTTCTCAATACCTCAGCTTTGTCTGTTTTCTCCCATGAAAATTCGTCATTCACGCGTCCAAAATGCCCGAAACGAGCTGTCGCTTTGTAGATCGGTCGGCGAAGATCAAGCATTTCAATAATGCCTTTTGGATTGAGTGTGAAATTTTCGCGAACGATCACTGAAATTTTGTCGTCGTCGATCGTGCCGGTGCCGTGTGTGTCAATCAAAACCGAAACCGGCTCCGCAACTCCGATAGCGTAAGCTAACTGAACAGTACACTTATCAGCAATACCTGAAGCGACAACGTTCTTTGCGATGTAACGCGCCATATATGCCGCCGAGCGGTCAACCTTTGTCGGATCTTTACCCGAAAAAGCACCACCGCCGTGTGGTGCATAGCCGCCGTATGTATCGACGATTATCTTGCGTCCCGTCACACCGGCGTCTCCCATTGGGCCACCGATAACAAATTTGCCGGTCGGATTGATGTGGTATTTAGTGTTCTCGTCGAGAAGCTCGGCCGGGATCGTCGGTTTGATAACCTTTTCAAGAATGTCCGAACGAATTTGTTCAATAGGCAGATCCTCGGTCTGGCTGGAGATAACAACAGCCTCAACACGGAACGGCTTCCCGTCGCGGTATTCGATCGAAACCTGCGATTTACCGTCGGGGCGCAAGTAGGGAATTGTGCCATCGCGGCGAACTTCGCTCAATTTGCGAGTCAGATTGTGAGCCATCTGAATTGGCATCGGCATTAGTTCGGGCGTTTCGTTGCAGGCGTATCCAAACATCAAACCCTGATCGCCGGCGCCGCCGGTGTCGACGCCTTGTGCGATGTCCGGCGACTGAGTGCCGATCGCGTCAATAACGGAGCAGGTGTTCGAATCGTAGCCAAACTCAGCATTGTGGTAACCGATCTCTTCGATTGTCTCGCGGATGATCTGTTTGTAATTGACTGTAGCCGTTGTGGTTATTTCGCCGGCAACTACCGCAAGACCGGTCGTGACGAGCGTTTCGCACGCGACACGCGCCGTTGGATCCTGTGAAATGATTGCGTCGAGAATCGCGTCAGAGATATTATCAGCGATCTTATCCGGATGGCCTTCGGTGACTGATTCAGATGTAAATAAAAAATTTCCGTTACTCAAAGTTTACGTAACTCCTTCCGTAGTAGTTAATTATTGAAATCCTAGATAGATAACAAAACGACAATGATAGCTTTTTGGATATAAACTGTCAAAACGGGAAGTCGTCCATTTATCGAGGTTCTGTTGTGATGTAG
>JBJXFZ010000124.1:0-9824 GCA_046154245.1 Pyrinomonadaceae bacterium | reverse complement strand
CGCCATGGTCAAGCAGTTGCCACAAAGCCCAGCCATTCTCGTGGTCAAGGGTATCGTTGCCGTCGTTCTTGATCAGGGCGAGCGGCCCTTTCTTGTTGCAGTAGACCTGCAACTTGGACATTCCGTCCGTCAGATGAACAAAGTTCCCACGAGTCGGTGTCGTCAAACGACCCGCGATACGGACGGTCCCGAGGGCTTTCAACTCTTCATTGAGAGCGTCCTTTTTATCAGCGGGCGGACGTTCGCCTTCGCCGAGTGTCGACTTGATCTCGGCCATCCGGGCTTCGACGCCCGCGACCTTATCGCAGTGTTTTAGAGCACTGATAGTGTCTTCGCTGCCGCTCACGGTTGAGCGAGCGAACTTATTTGTATAGACGTTGCCGACCAATTCGCCAATTGCTTTGAGCGATGCCTGTCTCGCCTCGGTCTGGTCGTTTTGCTCGATGATCTCGTCAAATGCAGGAATCGTCATATGTCAGTAGTCCGGCTCGTGTCAGTAGCCCGCACGTTAATAAGGGCTCCGGGTACAATCATCCGATTATAGTTAACCCGCACAACATCAGCAATTATACGACGGCACTTGCTCGCGGTCGGACAAATGCGCCAAGTTGTCTCCTTAATAAAGTAGCCCTTACTCACGTGCGGGCTACGGACACCATGCGGACTCGGACACGTTGTGGCACAATAAGATAGTCCGCACGAAAACGCGAGCGCTGCCCCCGCTGCCAAAAGCGTTTTCTGCGGATATGTGTGCGCAAATGACAAATGAGTTCGACAATCTGAAACGCGAGATCGAGAGCGGCACGCGTGTCGTCAGCCTGAGCGGGCTGACCTCAATCGCGGCAAAGGCGTATGTCCTGTCGCGCCTAGCGACCGAGACGAACAAACGTTTCGCTGTCGTTACCGAATCAAATCAGGAAATTGACATCTGGGCCGCAGATCTTGATTTCTGGATACACAACCAAGTCGTTGTCGCTCCTGATTCTGACAAATCCGCATTCCGCAATCCGCATTCCGCAATCGTCACCCTTCCCTCATTCGAAACCGACCCGTACTCCGGCGTCTCGCCGCACGCCGAAACGCAGGAACGCCGCGCTCTCGCTCTGTGGCAGCTGGCCAAGGACGATGGTGACGTTGTAGTTTTATCCGCGAGGTCGCTGATCCAGCGCTCAGTCACACCCGATGAGATCGCCGCGCTCGGCTGTGAACTGATACGCGATGAGGACTTCCCGCCCGAAGTTTTGATCGAAAGGCTCGTTGCCAGCGGTTACGTACGCGAAGATCCGCTTGCGGCCGAGGGACAATTTTCGTCTCGCGGAGGCATTGTCGATATCTGGCCACCAAATAGCGAAACACCCGTGCGTATTGAGTTTTTTGGCGATACCGTAGATTCGATCCGCGCCTTTGACGCCGAGACGCAGTTGTCCGTCGAGCAGCTAAAGACGGCACGAATCGCACCGATGCGCGAGTTTGCGGTTACACAGCAAGATCTAAAAGACTGGTCATTTTTCGCGGGCGAGCGGTTTGCCGACACGAGATTCGCACGCAACCTTAAGGACAGAACCGGTTTTGCAAGCGAGGGCGAGACGTTCTCAGGGTGGGAATTCTTGCTGCCGCTCGTCAAACCCTTGAACGCCACTGCATTCGACTATTTATCCAACTACGTTTTCGTCATTGACGAACCCGTCGGCGTCGAAAACGCTCTCGTGAGTCTTTACGATCATCTCGCCCAAACGCGAACCGCCGCCATCGACTCCGACGATATCGCGCTCTTGCCGAACGAGCTTTTTGTTCAACCCGACGAACTGCGCGCAAAACTCGGCGACACAGATCGGCTGGAACTCCGCTCGCTTGGCCGTACGGCGGCGGCAACGGATGAGGAGTTCAGCCTCGAAAGCGGATCGCTCTTTCTGTTCCCAACTGCAGAAAAGGCACCCGAGATCGAGCTTCAATCGCGCTCGACGCGCAGGTTCCAAGGCGATATTCCGGCGTTTGTCGCGGAGTTTGAACGAGGCTCCCAGCTCGTTGTCCAAACCGCGGGAATGGCTGAGCGTCTGAACGAGATCTTACGCGAATACGACATATACCTGCCGCAAGACGCGATACAGGTCGGTGCGTTGTCTGCGGGTTTTGAGCTGCCGGCTGAGAAGCTTCTGATCTACTCAGAGAGCGATATCTTTGGCGAAATATCTACGACAAGCCAAAGGCCAAAAACCAAAGGCCAGGCGCGCAAATCGAAACTCGGCGCCTTTATCTCAGACTTTCGCGATCTAAAGAGCGGCGATTTTGTCGTTCACATCGATCACGGTATCGGGCGTTTCGATGGTCTGCAGATCATCGAGTCGCAGGGCCAGACGCGTGAATTCATGCTGCTCGTTTACGCCGACGAAGCAAAGCTGTTTGTTCCCGTCGAGCGGATGGATCTCGTCTCGCGCTATTCGTCCGGTGAGGCGACCGAAGCCAAGCTCGACCGGCTCGGCGGTCTCGGCTGGCAAAAGACAAAGGCCAAGGCAAAACGCGCGATGCGCGATATGGCGGACGAGCTGTTGAAGCTCTACGCCGAGCGAAAACTCGTTCGCGGCCATGCTTTTCCGCCCGATGCGCCGTGGCAGCACGAGTTCGAAGACGCCTTTCCGTATGAGCTCACCGTCGATCAGGGAAGCGCTATCGACGATGTAAAAACCGATATGGAAACCGCCGTTCCGATGGATCGCCTGATCATCGGCGACGTCGGCTATGGCAAGACCGAGGTCGCGATGCGCGCCGCATTCAAGGCCGTAATGGACGGGCGACAGGCGGCAGTGCTGACACCGACGACAGTGCTCGCTTATCAGCATTACGAGACTTTCAAAAAGCGATTCGCCGCGTTCCCCGTAAAGGTCGATCTGCTTTCGCGGTTTCGTTCGACAAAGGAACAAAAGTCGGTTGCTGAGGCCGCGGGCAAGGGTGAGGTCGATGTGCTCATCGGCACGCACCGTTTGCTCTCTAACGACGTCAAACTGCCAAACCTCGGCCTCGTTGTCGTTGATGAAGAGCAGCGCTTTGGTGTCAGCCACAAGGAAAAACTAAAACAGCTAAAGAAAAAGGTTGACGTGTTGACACTTTCAGCGACGCCGATCCCGCGCACCTTAAATATGTCCCTGCTCGGCATGCGCGATATGTCCGTGATAGAGACGCCGCCACGCGACCGCCTTGCGATCAACACACAGGTGGTGCAGTTTAGCGAGAGCGTTATTCGCTCGGCGATCGAATTGGAACTGAGCCGTAACGGACAGATCTTTTTCATCCACAATCGTGTTGAGTCGATCGAGTCGATCGCGGCTCTTGTTCAGAAGATCGTTCCGCAAGCTCGGATCGCGATCGGTCACGGGCAGATGAATGAAAAGGAAATGGAGCAGGTGATGCTCGATTTTATCGATTACAAGTACGACGTGCTGGTAGCGACGACGATCATTGAGAACGGCATCGACATCCCGCGCGCAAACACGATCATCATCAACCGTGCCGACAACTACGGCCTCTCGCAGCTTTATCAGCTCCGCGGACGCGTCGGCCGCTCCAATCGCCGAGCATACGCATATCTGTTAATACCGAGTGAACTTGAGCTGACACCGATCGCGAGGCGGCGGCTGTCGGCGATCCGTGAATTCTCTGATCTCGGTGCGGGCTTTCGTCTTGCAGCGCTCGACCTCGAACTTCGCGGTGCGGGCAATATTCTCGGCGGACAACAATCCGGACACTTGGACGCGCTTGGATTTGATCTCTATACAAAAATGTTAGAGCGCACCATTGCAGAACTTCGCGGCGACGAGATCGCCGACGAAGTTAGCGTTTCGATCAACCTCGGCGTCGATGTTGCGATACCGAAAGATTACATCGCCGAGGCCAGCCAGCGACTGAGAACATACAAGCGAATATCATCGGCCGAAAGCGACGAACATCTCATGCAGATCCACGCTGAGATCGAAGATCGTTACGGACGGATTCCCCGTTCGGTCGATGATCTTTTTGCGTATGGGCGCCTTCGGAAATTTGCAGAACAGATGGCGATCCTCTCGATAGATAGGGCAGGCGACGGCATTGCAATAAAGTTGGGTGAGAACGCTCGCGTGTCGCCGGAGAGATTGATGCAGCTTTTGAGCACCAGCAAAGACGCAAGCTTCTCGCCAAACGGTATTTTGCGGCTGAAAGTCGATGTGGGCGAGGTACTTGCAGTATCGCTCGAAACGCTTGACAAAATAAGAGCTTAGGCGTTTTTCTTGGCGTTCGGTTTGCACCCGTGCACATGCAAAAGAAACGCCCGTCAAAGTTTGTGCATCAAACCTCACGTTTGCAAACTACCGCGCGTGAGTAATAAGATTCTTGCTTACCGCTTTTAAGGAGAAGTTGATGAAGCACTTTCGTTATTTTTATTTAGCTCTGTTTACCGTCTCAGTGTCGAGTGCGGCTGCGCTTGCACAGGAAACGCAGGTTAAGGTCGTCGATGAGGTTATCGCTCAGGTCAATGAGGGCGTCATCACGCTCTCGCGGATCAAGCGCGAATCGAAGAGCATCGTCGACACATATGTTCAAGAAGGAAAAACTCGCGAAGAGGCACAGAAATTGGTTGATGAGAAACAGGGTGAGCTTATCGCCAGCCTTATCAACGAGGAGCTTTTGATCCAAAAAGCAAAAGAACTCGGACTCGACAGCGATATCGAGGCAAGTCTAAACCAGCGTATCGCAGAGTTGATGAAGCAGTACAATTTTAAGACCGTCGATGCGCTCTACCAAGAAATGGAAAAGCAGGGCGTCGACCCTAAAGAGCTTAGAGAAACGTGGCGCAAGCAGGCGGTTCGCGAGCGCGTCATTCAACGCGAAGTGCAGGCGGCGACATATTGGAAAGCAAACGGGAAGGAACTGAAAGACTACTACGAAAAGAACAAGAGCAAATTTACAAAACCGGAGACCGTATCGATCAGTGAGCTATTCTTGAGTTTTGCCGGCCGCGACGAGGCCGCTGTTCGCGAAAAGGCGAAACAGCTTTACACGCAGCTAAAAGGCGGCGCCGATTTTGACAAAATTGTGAAAGAAAATGGCGACCCCAGCGTTGTTACTGAAGGAACAGGAAAGGCCGAAAAGCTGGTTGTTGCGAATCTCGTCGAAGTGGTTGCAAAGCCGCTGAAGAACGTCAAAGCGGGCGATGTGACCGAACCTTTTCAAGCAGATCAATTGGGCATGGTGATCTTAAGGGTCGATGCACGCGAGCAGGCAAGCGACGAATCCGTCTTTGACGAAAACGCTATTCGGATGGCGATTCTCAGCGAAAGAATGCCGATCGAGCAAAAGAAATTTATGTCGAAGCTCCGCACCGAATCTTATATTAAGATCAGCGACACCTATCGACCGCTCGTCTCGCCAATTCTCTTTGCCGATGAGCGAAAGGAAAAAACAGCAAATTGATCTTGAGTTTATGTAGATCAAAAAGACCGGTTAACGCCGGTCTTTTTTTTCTTATTTGAGAATCTCTGCGATCGCCGCCTCGAACCTATCGACTCGCCGTTGGGCTCGCCGCGTCTCAGGGTGTTCTTTGCTGTATCGCCGTAATGATCGATCTAGATCGGCATCGAGTGCCGCCTTTCTTACGATCAACTTGCCAAGCCCTTGCGTCAGTTTGCCCGTTTCGGACGGCCTGACGGCCAAGACCTTTGTGAGTGATCTGTCGAGCGAGGCAAGCTCGGCACGAAGTTCGATCATCTTCGTACTTGCTTCAGTGTAATCGGAGCCAAAGGCGTCAATGTCCGCCTGTAGTTCTGTCTTTCGAAGCAGGATCTCGGCATACGCGGGCGAAGATTTTATTGAAAATATACCTTCGGTCGAACCCGAACCGGTCTGCGCGGCGGCGAAAACGCTCCCCGCAAACAAAATACAAACTGAAACAAATATTCTCTTTGCAAAAATCACGATTCTATCCTCTTTACAGCCCAAAGTGAGCCGGCATCCCGACGCGTTGGGAATCAATTTCGGGCACATCGCTCTCGAGGGTTCCATCACCAAAGGTCTGTCGGTGGACAAGCGCCTCAAAATACGTCGTGATGTTATCGAGAATTTCCGCCGACGAGTGTGAATGATAGAGCGTTTGGCGAAACTGTGCACCGCCAACGAGGCCTTTTGTAAATTGTCCGGCGAGCTGTTTCATCTTGCCAAGCGCCGGTAGCTCGGGCATTTCTTCGCGACACATCGAGAAGAACTCAAGCAACACATCCTTTTTCTCCGCAAGGTCCGGCTCATAAGGTTCTCGCCCCGCGAGGACGTCCGCGAACTGCCGGAATATCCACGGATTTTGCATCGCACCGCGTCCGATCAGCACGCCGTCAACGCCGGTCTCGGTCCATTTGCGCATACCGTATTCCAGCGTTGTGATGTCGCCGTTGCCCGAAACCGGCACGCTCACGGCTTTTTTGACGGCGCCGATCAGATCCCAGTTCGCCAAGCCTTTATAACCTTGCTCACGCGTGCGGCCGTGCACGGCGATGTGCTCGACGCCGCATTGCTCGGCCATTTTTGCGACCTCGACAACGTTGATCGTCGCATCGGAATAGCCCGTTCGCAGTTTCAAAGTCAGCGGGATCGTGATCGTCTTCTTTATCTCTTTTAAGATCTCTTCGAGACGGCTCGGCTCGCGAAGCAGACCCGAACCGCCACCGTTCTTTACAACCTTTGGCGCCGGGCAGCCGCAGTTTACATCGAGAATATCGGCGCCGACTTCCTCGGCCATCTCAGCCCCCATCGCCATGCGATCGGGTTTACCGCCGAAGATCTGCACGGCAAACGGGCGCTCCTCGACGTCGAAACGCATCTGGCGTTTTGCTTTCGGGTTGTGACGCGTAAGCCCTTCGACCGAGATGAACTCCGATACGACGAGACCGACGCCGCCGCGACGTTTTATCAGCCGCCGAAACGTATAGTCCGTCACGCCCGCCATCGGTGACAATATCAATGGCGGATCGATGGTTATGTCTCTGATCTTAAAAGGCCCCATGCTGTTAAATGGCTCAAAATTCAACTAATAGACTATCACACCCGAAAGCCGTGTCAGTCGATTAGGCAAACTCACGAAATGAGGTCTATAATTTTATCGATTCGTTTTTCGTTACCTGATTGTTTGTAAAAGCGTCGGGAATCCCTATTCTAAAAAACTACTTTATAGGAGAAAAAATCATGTTGAGCTGGAAGCAGGAACTGAGCAGAATATGTTGGAGGATCGGCTTTTGTATGATCCTCTTTTTGTTTTCGTTGAGCGTAGCTGCGCAGGACATCACATCGGGAACTATTCAAGGCGTTGTCGAAGACGAGCAGGGAGCGGTCGTTTCTGGCGCGACGGTTGAAGCTAAGAATGTCGCGACAAATTTCACGCGAACGGTTTCGACTGACTCGGACGGCCGATTTACGTTGCTGTTGATGCCGCCGGGGCGCTATGTTGTCACAGTAACCAAACAAGGTTTCGCAAAACTAAATGTACCGAATGTCGACGTCACCGTCGGCCGTCAACTCTCCTTAAATTTAAAACTAAGTGTTTCAGGCGTCAGTGGCGAGGTGACGGTTACAACGACTCCGACGATCGACGCAGCAAAAGTCGAGGCCAGCACCACGCTTAATGAGAACACGATCACCAACACGCCGATCTTGGGTCGCAAGTTTGAAGATCTCTTGACCTTGACGCCCGGTGTCAGCATCACGCAGGGGCCGGATGGCGACTCGATCAATTTTGCAGGTCAACGCGGCATTTTTAATAACGTCAGCCTCGACGGCGGCGATTACAACAACGGATTTTTTGGCGAGCAGGCGGGTGGACAGCGAGCCGCGATCGACATCGCTCTCGACGCGGTGAAAGAATTTCAGGTTATACCGACCGGAGCCGGTGCTGAATACGGCCGCTCAGCCGGCGGTATCATAAACGTCATCACAAAATCGGGAACAAACGACGTCCACGGCAGTCTGTTCTGGAATCAGCGGCTTGAGGCTCTGACATCTAACACGTCAGACGGCAAACCGCTCCAGGATTTTAACCGCAGCCAGTTTGGCGGCACGATCGGTGGACCGATCAAAAAGGACAAGGCATTCTTCTTTTTCGCGCTGGAGCACATCAAGGAAAATCAAACTCGCCCGAATCTGAGCGACGCGATCGGCACGGCCTGTTCGGTACAGACTCCGACGATTCAGTTGAACGAAGCGCTGATTAACAGCAGTGCGGACTGTCAGCGGCGCGCTCTGCTCAACTTCTTTCAAACAACCAGACAACAAGACGAGGGCCAGCCGATCGACTATCGAGTCAGAAACACGGCCTTCCTGAGCAAGATCGATGTCGATATCACATCGAACAACAAATTTGCCGCGTCTTACAACTTCGACCACTCGAAGAACACGAACCAGACCTTTGACGTGCCAACCTACGGAACATCGGCAAACGGCACCGAAGGCCCGTCAAAGATCAACGTCTTTAACGCAAACCTCTACACAACATTTTCGTCTAACGTTGTAAACGAAGCGCATTTCACATACTCACGTGAAAATCGCCCTCGCAGTGCCACGCCGTCGAACATCCCCGCAGATACGGCAATGGGTTTTGCGACGACGTTTCGCTTTGGCAACCCATTTTTCCTCGGTCCGAATATTGACGAAGTATTTTGGCGAACACAAATTCGAGATAGCGTCTCGGTCATCAAGGGCCGGCATAACTTTAAGTTCGGCGGCGAGTGGCTGCACAGCTTGAACAATCAGGTATTCAGAGGATTTTTTAACGGGCGTTATATTTTCGACAGCGTAAACGGCTTTTTGCGATATGCCTCACCGGCCGCAGCAAACGGATTTGGCCCGACAGCAACACTCTGCTCGGGTGGAACCTGGGTCACAACCGCAATGCCGTTTAGCCAGTCTTGCCCGGTTGGTCAAACAGGTGCAACGCCGCTTCTGCTCTTCCTACAGGGCGCCGGTCGCACAGGCCCGGCAACCGATGCGGCCGGGGCATCGAACATCACGAACGAGGATTTTGCGCTTTTTGCCCAAGACAAATGGCAGATCCGGCCAAACTTCACATTCAACTACGGCCTGCGTTGGGAAGCGCAGATCTTTCCGGATGTGGTGACCGCTCCCGCTCAGACGGCCTACGGCATGTTTTTGAACGATCCGCGATTTCCGTCCAACGGAACGCTGCCAAGCGACAAAAAGATGTTCCAGCCGCGCGTCGGTTTTGCGTGGGACATCGCAAGCAATCAAAAGTCCGTTCTAAGAGCAAGCTTTGGCGTTTACAACGCGCGGCAGAATATGCTTTCTCAGGTAGGTTCGATAACGACGAACGGCGTGCAGCAACAAACGATCGCTGGTGGTTTATTTGCGAACCCGTTTGTCCTTCCGACTTGGCCAAATTTGGCTCCAGTTCCAACCGGGGCAGGCCTTCAATGTTCTACGACCAATGGCTTTCCGGGGCAACCCGGCCCGGTTAACCCATTTCCTTGCTTCAGCGGTGTTCGCGTGTTTGACCGAGACTACGAAAACCCGGACATATACACGATGAATGTCGCTTTGGAGCAGGAGATCGCTCCGGACTGGGCGGTGTACTTTGACTTTACGCGTTCTAAGGGCGTCCACCTCACACGCTTTTTGGACTTTAATCGTAAAAGGAATGCTGCCGGCTTTCCGATCTTTGGTAATTACTTGGGTGAAGTATTTGTCACAAGTTCGGTAGGAAGATCGCTTTATTACGGCTTCACCGCCGGAGCGAGAAGGCGTTTCAGCAACGGGTTTCAGATGGAGACGAACTACGTCTGGTCACGAGATAAGGACGA
>JBJXFZ010000117.1:0-15442 GCA_046154245.1 Pyrinomonadaceae bacterium | reverse complement strand
CACGACCGAGAATATCAAACTCTGTGTACTCTGTGGCAGAAACCGAGCTCGAAACCTTCGTCAGCTTGCCCTTGCTGTTCGCGATGCCGCCCGCGATATTCGCTCCGTCGTAAAAGTATGTGACATTCGGCGAAGCCTGATAGTTCGGCGGCGGCGAGCCGGTCAGCGAGTAATTTCTATTCGTAACGCGATTTAGCGCGTCGAGAATCGCAATATCGCAGGCCTAGCACTAATCTTCCACTAATCTTCCTCAGTTTTCGTCCTCATCAAACCAACGCAAATCTTCTCCGGCAAGGATTCGTCTCAAGTCTTCATGACTGCTGCAAAAATCAAGCATGGCTTCCGAAAAAAATCTCATATCAAAGTCAGATATGGGTAGAGATTTATTTTCTATAAATTTGCGCATAACGCACGTACCTGCCATTTCGAGCAGTTGCTTTGTAATTAAATCTTGTATTGAATTTTGAAGTTTGGCTGATTCTTCAAGCCTTAGCATTAAAGTTTCATTGTTTTCGTTCATAGGTTTTTGCTTAGTCTATCTTCTTCAAGAATTCGTAAAGAGGGGTCATTAGTCCACCTTTTCCGAATGAAATTCCGTCTTTCATCATTCCTGTAAACATTTGCCCGGTAGGACTCACGACAATTGCCTGACCAAACTTGCCATGAAATATTACCGAGCCATCTCCCCCAACGGAACGAACCGCATTCCAATCGGGAACTCTCTGTGAGATCTGTTTTGTAAATTCCTCAAGGAGTTCTGCTTTCTGTTGAGGCGTTCCTTTGAACGACTTAACTATGTTAGACGCATCCCGTAGCATCTCCGCTGCGCTGGAACCTCCCAACTGTGTTTTCGCTAGATCGGCAACGGTTTTTACCACAGGCTTCGAAAGTATACCGCTCCATCTTCCGAACCTCCCGGCTTGCTTTCCAATCCAGCCAAAAAGCCCGGACTTTTTCCCAATAGTCTTGAGACCTCCTCCCATCGGCGGTTCGACTCGCGACCACTGTTCTATCATGTCTTTCCGTTCTCGGTCGGATAACAACCCGGAATTAGCCCCCTGCTTAACCCAATCAGCGTAACCCGACATATCGAATACTCGCCCCTCTACAAGTTCCTGCCCTAGAAAAAATTCATTTATGTTCTCGGATGAAACACCAAGGAGTTCGGCTAATGATTCGAGAGTGTCGCCTTCCTCCATCTCCCAACAGTTGGTGGAACCTCCTTCGCAGTCCACTTGCTTCCATAATCCAAGCGGATCAGTATATTTGAGCGGGGAATTTCCGGCATAAAGATACAGATTCCAACTTTGAGGTTCGCTCGAGCTTTGATCTAACAATGGTTTATCTGGACTCGTAAAGCGCCCAAATGTAAAACCATAATATCTAGCCTGTGCAAAATCGAGATTTATCTCAATATCTCGTTCATAGCCAGTGAATTTTTGACGAATAGAATCTGACCCATAATTTACCCGCGCAATTTCTTCGCCGTAAGGTCTGAAGTCTCGGCGGGAGATTGTTTGTCCCGTTGCGTCGGTTGTGATGCGTGGGCTGCCGAGATGATCGTTTGTGAGATAGCTGATCTTAGCGGTCGCTTGCGGTTCGACGACGGTTGAGTAATCGGCTATAGACTTGCCGCCGGCGTCGTAAACAAACACAGTCGTCTCGCCCGTCGAAGGAACATATTTCTTCACACGCTTCCCATCGCCGTCGTAGTGATACTGGCCGACGATTCCGCCGGCGTTATTTACCTGAACCTGCTTATTCTCGCCATCATAAGTAAAAGTCTGTCCATTCGCATCGGTCGTCGTGTTGCCGCTCGTGTCGAAAACGTAACCGATGAGTTTGTTGGTTGCAGGATCGATCTGCGGATTGCAAACGGCCTCGGCACAACCCGCCGGAATCGTCGTCGTGTTCGCCGGATCAAACCGCCGATTTCCGTAGCGGTCGAATGTGAAAGCCTGCTTCCACAATTGCGAAGTCGTGCCGCCGTTGGGCGTGACGTTCTCCGTGGCGTCTTTTAGTCGGTTGAGCGAATCGTAATTGTAATTCTGCACCGCCACAAATCCGTTGTTCGTTCCAACACTTGGAACGGTGATCGTCTGGCTCAGAACATTTCCATTATTCTGCGTCGTACCGCAATCGTAGTTGAGCTTGAGTAGATTTTGATTTGTTGCTGAATTGCCGAGTCCAATCTGTGTCGGCTGCAGGCGCGAATTAAATTGCGTCGATTCGGATTTGCCGTTGCCAAGTCTCATGCTTGCGACCGCGCCGGCGGCGGTGTATGCAAATCCATTGGCGTAATTACGAAAAGTATCGTTAATTCTGCGACTTTGGACTTGCTGCAGATCACCGTCAGTGGACAAAGTATTTTTCACGACGCGGCCTGACGGATATTGCTGTTCTATCAACGCTCCGGAAAGGTTGTAGGTGTAGGTCATCCATTTCGTCGGATCGGTTCCCCCACCGTATTCAACACCATCGGTCGTCTGCTTACTCCGAGTCACGCGACCCAAGATATCGAAAGCCATATATTCCGTCGTCGAGATGCTGGAAGCGACCTTCGTAAGTTTGCCTTTCGAATTTGCGATGCCGCCCGCGGCGTTTGAGCCGTCGTAAAAGTATTCGACATTCGGAGAAGCCTGATAATTTGGCGGCGTCGAGCCGGTTAGAGAGTAGTTTCGATTCGTCACGCGATTCAAATTGTCATAGATATATGTCGCGCGAACACCTCTCGCGTCATCCTTCTGAGTCAAATTGCCGTTGTTGTCATACGCGTAATTTATCGTGCCCGATTCGGGATTTGTCGCGCTCGTCAACCGCGAAAGGCTGTTATACGCAAACGTCCTCGTCTGCACGCCCTGATTAACTGTCTTGAGATTATTCAAAACATCATAAGCATAACTCGTCGGCTGATTCGGCGCAGTTATGCTGCCGAGATCCCCATTTGCTGTCCCTGTCGGCTCGTCGACGCGGGTGAGTTGCCCGAGTGCGTTTGTGATAGAGCGTCTTTCTTTTAGGGCTTGATCTTTTACTGTCACGACCGTTCCGATGTGGCTGCCGGTCGTGGCTAGCGAATACTGTGTTTCGACGACTGCGTTGTCGGGTGTTGTGACTTTCCAGGGGCGACCCGCGGAATCGAAGGTGTTTTCCGTCCACAGCTTTGTTTCGTTTGCTCGATACGGGTTCGTCGCCTTTTTCGCCCGGCCCATATTGTCGTACTCGGTCTCAACAAACACATCGCCCGCCGTATCGACCGATTGCGATTTTATCGTCCGCCCAAGACCGTCGTACCACGAATAACCTTCCTTCCAGTTTGTCTCATCAATCTGCGATCGGACCTTTACAAACCGCGTGGACGCAGTTGTCCCCGCTCCGTATTCCGTGATCGTCTGATGGCCGTTCGGAGCTATCACCTTTGTCGGGCGCAGGAGCGGGTCGTTGTATTCCATCGTCGTCGTCTGGCCGTTGGCATCCGTGACCGAAGTCGGCAAACCCGTGTTGAAATCATAAATAGCCGTTGTCTCGAATGCCGTAGTCGAACCGTTTCCGCCGGGAACTGGAGAGATCGTTTTTGTCGGATAGGCGTGATCGTAGGTTGAAGAATATTCTATCTGCGAGAGATTACCTTTGCCGTCCCATGAGTTTCGCATGTTACCGAGCTGATCGTATTGCGCGCGCGTATCGACAAACTGATTTGCCGCAATGTCCGACCAGCTTTTTGAGGATGTGACATTGCCACGGAAATTCGTGTTCGGGTTTTGCCAGCGAGTCGAAGAAATATCTGTCAACAAACTCTCGCCGTCGTAGGTAATCTGCGACTTTGTTTTTACGTTCCCGCTTGCGTCCTTGATTCGTGTCTCCATCGGTAGTGAAACCATCTGACGATTTACATAGTTCGCGTCTGTTACGTAAGAAGTTTCGCTTGTCCGAAGCGCCGCTCCAGTAACAATCAAATCTATGTCGCCGCCCTGCGCCGTTGTCAGGGTTGGTACGATAAAGTCATATTCCGTCGCCGCTGTCTGATTTAGATAACCGTCGTATGAGAACATCTGGCTTTGTGCGAGCGCACTTGTGCCCTCGATCATAATGCTCGTCTTTTTATCGACTTTTGCGTAAGCATTGATCCAAGACGAGCCGTAATAACTGCCGCTCCACTTTGTAAGTTCGCGTCGCTTAAGTGTGTTTGTTGAGTCAAAGAATTTTGATTCGTATTCTTTACCGCCCATGATTGACGGCAGAACTGGCGGACCCGATCCGGCGTTCCCATCTGAAACATATAATAGTCTTTCGGTGCGCGTTCCGTCGGGGTTTGTAGTCTTTACGGTGTATGGCAAGACAGCGTCCTTTGTTGTTGAATTGGTCGGTATGTCGTATGCCCAACTCAGATCGTTTGCCGGATTTGAATCAATGCTGACCACTCTGCTCGCGACTCCGCGATTTCCCTGACGAACTAACAATTGTCCGCGCCCGCCGAAGCTGAATGGCCCGAACTGCGAGTGAGTAAACTTCTCGGTGCTGCCGGTCGGATATTCTATCTTTTCGATCTCTCCGTATTCGTTGTAATAAAACTTGTAGCTGCGTCCGTCGGGCTGGACAATCTCGTTCAGAACGACTGGATTGTGCGATTGCAATTCAATCTGGGGATAGACAATCGTAAAAAGCTGCCCTAGCTGTTTGACCTGATATGTTCCGTTCAGATTGCCGAACGAGTATTGCAACTTTTTCCACTTGAACGTCCACTTCATCGTCCGTCCGGGCATCGTCGGTACGTAGTAATCGACATCGCCCTCGATCATTTGGCCGCTTGAATTGAGCGGTGCTTCGGGAACAGATATCACACGTCCCATCGTGTCAGTCCATTGCTTTTGACTCGCTTGATAGACGCTTCTGTTGCCGTTGCGATCAATGTGTTCTAGCCCCGTCGAAGTCCACTCGTATCGACTGCCATTCGGCATGTAAAGCGTTGAAGACGAGCCGTTGATCACATACTTCAGATTCGAGCCGTCGAATGAATAATAAACGGTCGGAATCGTTTCATAGCAATGCTGGGCGGTAACCCGTGTTAAGGTCGCAGCCAGTTCGAAAGTAGAACCATCGGACATATGGATCGTCTTTTTGCGGATCACCTGAAAGTTCATCCCGCATGGAATCGGATTGGGAGGACTCGCTCCGTAATATAACATCGACGTATCTTCGACCCACGGTTGTCTTAGACTGCTCGTCCAGCCTGAAAACGAATCTTCGCCGTAGTTCGGATACGCCCAGTAGACGTTATGGCCGTCCTCTGTAGTCGTAAAGACCTCTGTTCGCCAAACCTTCGATGAGTAACTGAATGTTATCGGCAGCGAGTTGCCGGCCCGGCCCGGTGCTGTGCCAAGTGGAATCGACAACTCGATCCCAAGGCTTGTCGGATTGATCTTCGCATCGCTTCGCTTTGTCTGGTCCTTGTTGTTTTTTGTGTTCTCATCTTCACCAAACACGGAGGCAGACATGAACAAAACGAAGAATAAAAAAGTGATCGAATATGCTTTTTTCATGATTATCTACCTCCTATAAAGCGCTGGCACCGGAATGTCGCCGGAGGTGCCCCATTGGACTTGGCGGAGTTCGTTGGCGGTTCCGACGCTGGCGGATTGGCGGATGTACCAGGTTCCATTCGCACCTCGCCACGTTGCTATATCGACTTTGCCGTCGCCGTCATAATCGTTTTGCACCGCTTTGTCAGTTGATTGTTCCCAAGGAATGGTGTCGGTTTGTGAGTTTGAGCTTTTACGGATAAGCCAGTTATTGCTGTTGCGAATTGCGTAATCTGCTTTGCCGTCGCCGTCGTAATCGGCGCTTACCGGTTCGGTGCTGGATTGGGTGAAAGTAAATCCACTGAGCGCGTTGTTGCTGCTATTTACTGAATAGAATGTCGAGTTTGTGCTTCGCCAGACGGCGATGTCTGCGCGGCCATCGCCGTCGTAGTCAGCGGGCGCGGGTTTGTCGCCGTTTATTCCGTAAGTTGCATATTGCACGCCGCCGGTCGAGCTTTGGATGATGTACCAAACTCCGTCCGAGGCTCGCCACACGGCAACATCGGTTTTGCCGTCACCGTCGTAGTCGGCGTGTGCCAGATTGTCCGAAGCGATGCCGAACTGCTGCGACTAATATGTCCCGTCCGAGGATTTCAGAATCCACCACGTTGCGGACGATGGCCGGAAAACCGAGAAGTCCGTCTTCCCGTCGCCGTCGAAATCGCCTTGTGCGGGAATGTCGCCGCTCACACCCCAGCCTTGCGCGACAGGTGTTGAGCCTTGTCCGCCAAGCACATACCAAACGCCCGTCGATGGCCGCCAGACCGCCAAGTCAGCCGGCGGCGCAGATAACGCATTCGTGTCTTCAACGGCCAACAACCGCGAGCCTGCGTAAATATATTCTTTACTCAACTGCGGTGTCGGATTCGGCATCGGTGCGGTTGTGAATGGATTGACGGTATCGAGCCACGATGTTGAGTCCTTACTTGCAAGAACCCCAGCGGCACGTTTTCGCTTTGCGTCATCGTCGAGATACTTTAGTGCGAGCGCTGTTGTCGTAAACAATGCAAGCACAACCAACGCTGAGACGATCCGGTGAGTTTTAATCAACTCGATAACACGCTCGTGCAAATGTGACGATTGCACTGCGGTCGTCTCCGACTCTGCGGATAAAAGTGTCCGCGATTCATCTTCGGACAGACCAAGACCCGCAACCGCAGCTTTGTCATACGACAAGCGATTACGTTCTCTTTTTCGTCTGGACATAAGACCTCCCGTTTCTTACCAGAATAAAGTTGTATTTTGTTGGCTGGGACTCGGGCGGGGGAATTCTTGGAAGAATTTCGACGCGGAGAATCGAAGCCGTCTCTACCAATTAATCAAACGATTCAATTGTTGCAATCGGTTCAATTGAACCAATTGCTCAGCCGACTCCCAGTTTTTTATGCCGTGTGTGCGGCCAAACTAACTATTTGCGACGCAGAATACTCTCACTAACAAAAGTTTGCAAGCGCAGATTTACACTTTTCGGAATTATCTTCGATGAGAAGTTTACTCAAATCAGATCGAAAACGGGGCGTTTTCGAGATAGCGTTTTAGGTACGCGAGGAACTTTTCAGCGTCAGCGCCGTCGACGACTCGGTGGTCGTAAGTCAGTGCAAAATAAGCCATTTGGCGAATCGCGACGTAATCGTCGCCATCGGCCGAGGTCATCACTTTGGCGCGTTTTTCGATCGTGCCGACGCAAAGTATCGCCACCTGCGGTTGGTTTATGATCGGCGTACCGTATAGGCCGCCAAAAACGCCTGGATTCGTTATCGTGAAGGTGCCGCCCTGAACTTCGTCCGGGCTGAGCTTTTTGGCCCGTGCCCGATCTGCGAGATCATTCGCCTTTACGGCCAGCTCGGCGAACGACATTGTCTCGGCGTTCTTTATGACTGGTACGATCAGGCCCCAATCGAGAGCGACGGCCATACCGAGATTTATGTCGCCTTTGTAGATAATGTTGTCGCCATCGACCTGCGAATTGACGATGCGATGCTCGCGGATCGCTGCCGTTACAGCCTGGAAGATGAATGGCATAAAGGTGAGCTTTGTCCCGTATTTTGCCTGAAAAGCTTCCTGATTGGCTTTACGGAATTTCGCCACATTCGTCATGTCGATCTCGTAAACGCTCGTAACGTGGGCCGACGTCTGCTTAGAGTGGGTCATGTGCTCGGCGATCTTCTTTCGCATCACCGACATTTTTTCCACACGATCTTCCATCGATGTGGCCGGTGCGCTCGAGATGATCGGCTGAGCTGCCGGCCGAGTGCTGACGGCTGACGGCTGAGTGCTGACAGGTTTTACCAGCAGATCCTGCGGTCTCAATGCCGCGCCGGTCTCGATAAAGTTCAAAATGTCGTGCTTTGTCACGCGGCCGCTGATCCCGCTGCCGGGGATGCGTGTGATGTCGATACCGTGTTCCTTTGCGATATTGCGAACCAAAGGGCTCGATTTTTGACGGCGCAATTCGTCGACCGATGAGTTGCCGTTCCCCGCAGCCGACGCAGCTTTTGCCTGAACTGGCGGCGGAGTGGGCGCAACGACCGGTGGGGCAACAGCGACTGGCGTTGCGGTCTGACTTTGGACTTCCGGCTCTGGACTTTGGGCTTGCGTCGCACCTTCCGCTCCGACGAGCGCGAGGATCGCGCCGACCTCGACGGTTTCACCTTCGTTAACGTTTATCGCAAGCAGCTTGCCGGCGGCTGGTGACGGCACTTCGGCATCGACCTTATCGGTCGAGATCTCAAGCAAAGGTTCGTCCTTTGCGATCGCGTCACCTACACTTTTTAACCATTTGGAAACCGTGCCCTCGGTGATCGACTCGCCCATTTGGGGCATGACGACTTCGGTCGCTGCGCCCGGTTGCGGATTTGGGATTTCGGATTTTGGATTTTCTGGTGCTGACGCTGCAACCGCTTGCTTAGCCTCTTCCTTCAACGGTTCGGGAGTTGGTGCTTCAACAGGACTTGGGGCCTGGGACTTTGGACTTGGGACCGATGCGGGTTCTTCGCCCGCTTCTCCGATCACCGCGACGACGGTGCCGACTTCGACGGTTTCGCCCTCCTGCGCGTTGATGGCGAGCAAAATTCCGGCACCGGGGCTCGGAACTTCTGCATCGACCTTATCGGTCGAGATCTCGAGTATCGGCTCGTCTTTCTCGATACGGTCGCCGACGGACTTTAGCCATTTGGAAACGGTGCCCTCGGTGATCGACTCACCCATCTGCGGCATTACGACATCAACGCTCATAACTCGAATAGAATACAGTAATTTACAGGCTAAGAAAACTCAACGATCATCGCCGGGCGGCAATTTCCCCGATCTCCGGAGCCTAACGAACGAGATCATCGTTACGATATAAACAAACAAAAACGCGGTTGCCAGCAGAAAGTACAAGATCGACTGGCGAAGGTAAAACGCCAACATCATCGCCAAAAAGAACAAAAACGACAGCACCGCGACAAACACCGCCCGCTGAATCTGGGCGGCTGACGGTGCTGGGTTTGGCTGTTGTCTGTTCACGGCCATTTATTATTGCAATAGATTATGGCAATCTATCGACAGAAACAAAATCTACCGCTGCTCGAAAAAAAAACCGCATGAAAAACGCAATCTTCGTCGTTCTGTTACTCGTCACCTCTACATTTGGTCAGCAGCTGACTGCGGCCGACTACGCACGTGCCGAAAAGATGCTCAGCTACAATACCGCTCCGCTTATCGATCGCAGCGGAGTTCGCGCCACATGGCTCGCGGATGGGCGGTTTTGGTATCGCACGCTTACACCGACGGCCACCGAATACGTGCTTGTAAACCCGGCTGACGCTTCTAGAAAAACGGCAGCGACATTGGAGGGTCTATTTCCACAACAATTAAGACTAACTCGCGATGCACCACCAAATTCGGTCATTTCACCGAACGGCGCAAAGGCAGCTTTTATTAGAGACTGGAATCTCTGGGTTCGAGACCTTCCAACAAAGAAAGATACACAGCTCACGACCGACGGCGTAAAAGATTTTGGCTACGCGACGGACAACGCGGGTTGGACGCACTCCGATCGTGCGATTTTGCTGTGGTCGCCGGACTCGAAAAAGATCGCCACGTTCCAACAGGACCAACGCAATGTCAGCGACATGTATCTCGTCTCGACAAATGTCGGTGCGCCAAAGCTCGATGCGTGGAAGTATCCTCTGCCCGAGGACAAAGAGATCATCAAGATCCACCGCGTCATCATCGAGATCGACCCTGTAAAGGTCATTCGCCTAAAGATGCCGCCCGATGACCGTCGCGGCACGCTGTGTGACGACATCTCGTGCGGCGGCAGCTTTGACGACAACGAGTGGAGCGATGACGGCCGGACTTTGGCGTTCGTGTCGAGCAGCCGAGATCACAAGTCGGCGAAGTTTCGCGTTGCCGATGCGGCGACCGGCGACATCCGCGACGTGATGGAAGAAAAGGTCGCGACGCAGTACGAGTCAGGCCAGGGCGCGATCAACTGGAAGTATCTGCCGGCGACAAACGAATTTATCTGGTACTCGGAACGCGACGATTGGGGACATCTGTACATGTATGACCTCACGAGCGGCAAACTAAAGTCGCAGATCACAAAGGGAAACTTTGTCGTCACGCGCGTTCTAAAAACGGACGAAAGATCGCGAACGATATTCTTCGAGGCGAATGGCCGCGAACAGGGACGCGACCCATATTTTTCGCACCTCTATCGCGTGGATTTTGACGGCAAAAATCTCTCGCTACTCACGCCTGAGGACGCCAATCACCAGATCGCTCTCTCGCCGGACGGCAAATATTTTATCGACAATTACTCAAAGCCCGACGTACCGCAGACGGCCGTGCTTCGCGACATGACCGGTAAGCTGATTATGGATCTCGAAAAGGTCGATGTGACGCGGCTAAAGGCGGCCGGATGGAAACCACCGACGCCGATCAAGGTAAAGGATAGAAATAACAAATGGGATCTTTACGGGTTGATGTTCACGCCGACAAAGATGGCGCGCGGCAGAAAATATCCTGTGATCAACTACATCTATCCGGGACCGCAAGGCGGCGGTGTTGGACCTCGTTCGTTTGTCCCGGCACGTGGTGACAATCAGGCGCTGGCCGAGCTTGGTTTTGTTGTCGTCGTGATCGACGGAACGTGTAATCCTGACCGTTCAAAATCCTTTCACGACGTCTGCTACGGTGACATGGCCGACAACACTCTGGAAGACCAGATCGCCGGTATCAAGCAGCTTGAGGCAAAGCATAGATTCATGGATCTGACACGCGTCGGCGTCTGGGGACATTCGGGCGGCGGGTTTGCGACCGCTATGGCGATGTTCAAGTTCCCAGAGTTTTACAAGGTCGGCATCGCCGAATCAGGTAATCACGACAGCCGCAACTACGAGGACGACTGGGCCGAGCGCTACATCGGCCTGCTCGCAAAAACGGCGGACGGCAAGTCGGACAATTACGAAAACCAATCGACGCACGTCTTTGCGAAAAATCTGAAAGGCAAGCTGCTGCTCGCCCACGGTCTGATGGACGACAACGTTCCGCCGTATCACACATGGCTCGTCGTAGACGCACTCACAAAGGCAAACAAGGACTATGACCTCATCGTCTTTCCGCAGGCACGGCACGGCTACGGAGCGTCGAACTTTTACATGATGCGAAGGCGCTGGGATTATTTCGTGCGGAATCTGCTCGGCGCGACGCCGCCCGCCGGGTATGAGCTAAAACAAAAGCAGGATCCGAGGTTGGCTGCGAGATAAGTTGCGAAAGCCCGCGCGTTAGCAAGGGAAGATTCAACGTTATTCATAGATAACGCAGGACGATAGCGAAAGCTTGGCGTTCGAAGGTGGCCACAGCGCCCGTGTACCGCCCTTGCTAACGCGCGGGCTTCTGCAACTTCTCGCCGACTCACTCGAGTTCTTTCGTCTCATCCTCACTACCGTCAAACAACGCGCTCACCGAAGTGTGCGTGGGTGGCAACTGAGCCATGTGTTCGGCCATGTCTTTTTGCAGCCTTTCGACCGCATCGCGGGCGCGTTCAAAATCGTCATGAACGATCTTTAGCGTGATCTTGCCCTCGTTGTGCGGGAACTCGCTGAGGCGCGCAAATGACTTTAGCCGGATCTGGATCTTTGCACCGCGCCGCATCACGCCCTTCTTAAATTTCACATCGAGGATCTCGGCTAGCGCGAGACGCAGTTCTTTTACGCCGTGCGAGATCAGACCAAACAGCTTTGCCTCAAACTCGAGCACGACGCCGGCGCTCGAGAATTTTGCCACGCCGTTGACACTCGTCAGCCCGTGCGTGGTTTCGGTCTTGAATGGAACTGACGTAAAGCCGGGGTTCATCTCGTTAGTCCAAATCCTTAGCCCGAATCTCATCTTCCGCCGGCGTTCTTGCGAGTTCGGCCTCCTTTTCCTTTTCGCTTACCACGTTCAGTACGGTAAGCATCGCAGACACAAGTGCGATGGCGATGCCGTAGTAGAGCGTCTCGAGAGCGCTCTCTGATATGAGCAGTTTTTGCACAAATTTGACTGCCATTATGGGTATCAGCACGAGGCCGAATTTCGCTTTCAGCTCGCTGAGATTCTTGACCGTCATCCAATCGGGCACAGCAAGATCGCCGACGAACAGCTCATAGAGACTAACCGAGATCACGATCAGCGCGAGAGCGACCAAAAAACTGTCGAGGCTCTCAAACAGCGCGTAGAGTGTCGGTGAATTGGTTTCGTGATGAAGTATGGCAACCTGAACGACCTTAATTAGCTTTTCGACGCCGGCATAGAGCGCGGCCAAGGCGCCGGCCTGCAATCCGATCACAGGCACCAAAGCTAAATAACGCGATTTTTCGATCAGCCATTTCATAAGCGCTTTTTGAAAATATATTTCCCGATACCAAACAAACTGATCAACAGCCAGAAAAATTCTACTACAAACGAAGGGAAGTTGAATGAGTACACGAGCGAGATCAAAACAAGCGCGGCACCGACGGCGTTGAGCAGCGAATAGGCGAGCTCGTCGCTACGAAGGCGTTCGATCTGTAGTAAAACGTATGTCAAAATGATGATCGCAACGCCGACGCTGCCGATAATGTCATACCATCCGATGTTCATGTTGATCAGTTGACGCAACACAACATTAGCAAAAGCGGACAAATTGGAGAATCGCAGGTCGTGTGATAGGTTTATTAAAGATCGGATATCTTTTTTCTACCCCAATAGCCATAACAACCGGTCGTCTACCGACTCCATAGGAGGAATAAAAATGATTAGAGTTATTAAAGCAAGCGTTTTCACGCTTTTGTTGGCAATGTCTCTCAACGTAAATTACTTTGCGTCGGCTAAAGTTTTTGAATCCGGCGGCTGTCGCGGCCCCGCATCAAATTCCATCACCCGCGAGAATATTTTTCTCACCACGTCAAACAACGTGACAACGTTTTCGGCGGCCCGAGTTTTTCAGGGTTGCTGGACACCCACGGGAAACTTTCCATGTTACGGAATTTACTCCGACAATCGTGGTTCTTATATTTGTGGTGAGTGCGACGCGAGCGGAAATCCGGGCTCGGGCGGCTGCAAGAAGATAAGCTCTGGTGCGCTCGCAAACGGGCTTTGGTGTTCGTGATTTTAGTTGGGTAATTTTAACGGCAGTAAAAACTGCTAAGTGTCGGGCGCCCCTAGCGGCGCCCGATGGCATTTGCGCCGAATACGCAAAAACTCGTCGCTGCGCAGCCGTTCGATCTGCAGCAAGACGTACGTCAGGATGATGATCGCGACGCCAACCGTGCCAAGAATGTCGTACCAGGCAACGCTCATAGTCGATCACTTGACTACTACTACTACGGTCTCCGTTCTTCCGTAGACTCCCCAAAAAGTCTCACTAGAAGAGAGAAAAGCGGGAATACTTATTGCGGCAGTAATGGTGTAGGTTCCAGGCTTAACGTTCAAGAGATCCCACTCGACCGTGTGCTTGTCACCTAAAACCGTTCCGGCGGTGACGGTGTATAGATATTCATGAGGGCTAACAAAGCCCATTGCTACTGCCTGAACGGTGATTTTAGGATTGCTCGAACATTCGGCATCTGACGGTGCGCATGTTGTGCTGATCACACGATGGCTCAACCTCAGTGCATCTATGTTAACAACATGTGGATAGTCGGTTCTGTTAGGGTCGAAGCGTTCATACTCCGGAATGGCTCGCGGGTCAAAATTCGAAACACGACCATTGGGCCCTACCGCCCAGATCGCATTCCTCCCGTTGGCAATAACGGCATTCATGTTTTCCTTACCGAGCTGCTTCCAGAGCATACGTCGGTCAAAAGAGAAGTCAGTGCCATTAGTGCCGACCGAGATAATCGCTTTTTGATCCAAATATGCGACGGCTGAACGATATCCCTTGAGTCGGGCAACAAGTCGCCAAGTTGCACCACCGTCCAAAGTCATCGCGACGGTGTTGTTTCGTTCGTCAGGTCGTTCATAATTTCCCCCGACGATCACACCGTTCTTCGCGTCGCGCATTGCGATCGAGAAAATACCGCTGCCTTGAGTGCCGCTGACGATCGGCGTGTCGGCGACAAACCAAGTCAGGCCGCGATTGTTTGAGCGAAAGACGCGCGCGGCGCTGCCACCCGTGACGAGAAAGACATTGTTCTTGCCTTGCGTTATAAGGCACGTGCCGCTTGCGGCAAACGCGGCTTCACCTTCTTTTGCGCTCGGCATTTTGTCGGTGTCCATTGGCCGCCATGTCGCGCCGCCGTCTTTTGTGTTTATCAGCACAAACTTGCCATCGACAGGATCTGACATCGCTATGCAGTTGTTGCGATCCCAGCAAGCGATCGCATCGTAGAACGCCTTTTCGTTTTTGTTACGAAACTGTTCCTTCCACGTCGCTCCGCCGTCGGTTGTTTTGTATATGCGCGACGATTCGCCGTTGCCGATCGAGAGGATGTAAGCCGTGTTTGCGTCAAAGGCCTCAATATCGCGAAAGTCGAGCTTATCTGCGCCGGTGACGGTCATCACTTTCCACGTTTTACCGCCGTCGATCGTTCGTATCACCGTTCCGCCCGTGCCGCTCGCCCACACGACCTTTTCATTAACGACCGACAGACCGCGCAAACTCGCTGTCGTATCGACCGTTTGCTTTATCCATTGTCCAATGACGGCGTGCGCCGAAACGAAGACGATCAATACGCAAATAACGCTTCTCATAGTGTAACTATATTAACCGCAGATAAAGCAGATAACACAGATTGGAATAATTAATTATCTCTTTTTATCTGCGTCATCCGCTTCATCTGCGGTTAAGATATGCTAGCGAGCACTAACCGCTAGTAAACCATTCTCGCCTTGATCGTTCCTTTTATGCCCTTGACGAGCTCGAAAGCCTCGCGCGAAATGCGGTGATCGACATCGAGAATAACGTAGCCGATCTCTTCGTTAGTCTTGAGGTACTGGCCGGTTATGTTGAGGCCGCGTTTTGATAGCCGCGAGTTTATCTGGCCTAAGATTCCGGGCACGTTGCGATGAATGTGCAAAATTCTGTGCGTTCCGGCCTGCGGCGGCAAATTCACGGGCGGTACGGTGTGCGAGCCTTCACTGGTGCCAAGCTCGAGGTATTTTACGAGTTTTGCGGTAACGTCGAGGCCGATCGCACCCTGTGCCTCCTCGGTCGAGCCGCCGATGTGCGGCGTTAGGATAACGTTCGGCAGATTTTGCAGAGGGCTCGAGAAAGCATCGCCGTTTTTCTCAGGTTCAACGGGAAAGACATCGATCGCCGCACCGCTCAAGTGACCTTTGTCGAGAACTTTCTTTAGAGCGTCGAGATCGACGACATCGCCGCGGCTGTAGTTGAGCAATATCGCGCCACGCTTCACGTG
>JBJXFZ010000110.1:0-45050 GCA_046154245.1 Pyrinomonadaceae bacterium | reverse complement strand
TTACAAAGATCCGTCTGATGCAAACGCCCGTGAACTCCCGATAAAGGATTACGTTCGAACCAAGCTCGAAGAGAATAAGGAAAAACTGCTTTTGGAAAAGTTAGTGGTGGAAAATCAAATAAGCGTGCCGGAAGATTTTACGATTCCTGAGATAACTGAAAAACAAATAAACGATTTTATAGATAAGGCTCGTATAGAACAGGCTCCTAGTGTGACGAATAAGCGAGTAGTAAAGAATAAACGAGCGAAAAAGCGTCGTCAGGTTAAGAATGACTGAGAATAACCTTTTAAGTCTAATAATTTTCGCGCCGCTGGCCGGTGCCGTTATCAATTGGCTGATCGGCGGTCGCCTTAAGAACGAATTGTTCAGCGGTCTCATTGCGTGCGGGGCTATTGTCGTCTCGACGATCGTCGCGTTTATGATCGCGTTCGGTATCGGAACTCCGCATGCGGGGGCTCTGGTCGATCCGAAAGGGCAGCCGATTCTTGACCACATATGGACGTGGATCGAGGTCGGCGGATTTCGTGCGGACTTCGCCCTCGGCATGGATGAGCTTTCCGGCATTTATGCGTGTTTCATTACGTTTGTCGGGCTGCTGATCCACATCTTCGCGACCGGCTATATGCACGGCGACAAAGGGTTTTATCGTTTCTTTGCTTACCTGAACTTATTTATGTTCGCGATGCTAACGCTCGTGCTCGCGGACAACTACCTGCTTATGTTCGTCGGCTGGGAAGGCGTCGGTCTGTGCTCTTACCTTTTGATCGGTTACTACCTGAAAAAAGACGAAGCTCGCAAGGCGGCAAAGAAAGCGTTCGTGATGAACCGTATCGGCGACTGGGGAGTGCTGATCGGGATCTTTTTGATCTTTACGCTGACGGGCTCGATCTCGTTTTTTGACAAGACGGTAGACGGCACACAAGTTCAGAGCGTCTTTAGCTTTGTACTCGAAAACATGTCGGCCGATCCGTTCACGTGGGGAGCGATAGTCGCCGGCGGGCTCACATCGGTAGGTGTTCTGCTCTTTATCGGCGCGACTGGCAAATCGGCGCAGATACCGCTGCTCACATGGCTGCCCGACGCAATGGCCGGCCCGACGCCCGTCTCGGCGCTCATCCACGCGGCGACGATGGTCACAGCAGGCGTCTACCTGGTCGTTCGCTCGAACGCGATCTATCAACTCTCGCCGACCGCGATGTGGATCATTGCAGTTATCGGAGCCGCGACTGCACTGTTTGCCGCCACGATCGCGATCGCGCAGAACGACATTAAGAAAGTGCTCGCCTATTCGACCGTCTCGCAGCTCGGGTTTATGTTCCTCGCCGCCGGCGTCGGAGCGTTTGTCGTCGCGATCTTTCACGTGATGACGCACGCGTTCTTCAAGGCGCTGCTCTTTCTCGGCTCGGGCAGCGTCATCCACGGCATGCATCACGAGCAGGACATGCGAAAGATGGGCGGGCTCAGAAAGCACATGCCGATCACGTTTATCACGATGGCAACCGGTTGGCTCGCGATCTGCGGCATACCGATCTGGGCAGGCTTTTTCTCAAAGGACGAGATACTTTATAAAACATTTGCGACCGACAAATACTTCCCCGCAGGGCCGTTCCCGGGCGAAGAATTTTTGTGGGCCGTCGCAGTCTTTACCGCTGTGCTGACCGCGATCTACATGACGCGCATGATGGTGATGACCTTCTGGGGCGAGGAAAGATGGAACGCAGGACACGAGTCAGAACCACCTGCGCCTACGGGTGGTTTAACGTCGGACACACACGCCGATGACGACGATGAGCATCACGCGTTGCCGCATGATTTCAAACCGCACGAGAGCCCGTGGGTGATGACCGTACCGCTGATCATTTTGGCGTTTCTCTCAACCGTCGGCGGCCTTGTCGGTGTGCCGTACGCGATGAGCTCGCTTGTCGGTGTGAAGGACGCAAATCAGTTCGAGCACGTTCTCGAACCCGTCGTCGCCGAAACCGAAATGCCCACGGCCATCGCCGCCCGCGAGGCTGCAAAATCGCACGCACCCGAGGTCGTGCAAAAAGAGCGAGCTCTCGCCGGTCTGTCGATCGTGATGGCGGTGATCGGCATTGGCATCGGCTTTGCGCTGTTCTTAAAGACTCCGCTTCGCAAGATGCCGCAGATCCTCGAAGAAAAATGGCGCCTCGACGAGTTTTACAACGGTTACATCGTCGATCCGATCACAAACCTATCGACCCGTGGGCTGTGGAAAGGCTTTGATCTCGGCTTTATCGACGGCATCGTCAACGGCATCGGGCATTTTGTGATGGAGGTCGGCAACCTCGTTCGCGGTATTCAAGTCGGGTTTGTGCGGACCTACGCCGCGATCATTATGCTCGGCGCACTTGCAGTGCTTGGGTACTTTATCTATTACGGGTTGAAGCTCGTAAGTTAGCCGTCAACGGTCAGCGATCAGCCGTCTGCTGATCGCCGAATGCTGATAGCTGCAAGCTAAAACATGGACTTTATAGCTGAAAATCTTTTAACGATCCTGATTCTGCTGCCGGTTGTCGGAGCTGTGCTGACGCTTGCTCATCAGGCCTTTTGGAAGCAGGAGTCACAGCTAAAGTGGCTGACGCTTGGGTTTACGATCTTGAATTTCCTTGTGTCGCTGATGTTGTTCGCAGATCGTGGGGCGCCGGGAGCCAGTGGATTTTACTTCGAGCAAAACGTGCCGTGGATCAAGGCGATCAACACAAACTATCACGTCGGCGTCGATGGCTTGAGCTTCTGGCTCGTGATTCTGACGACGTTCATCATGCCGATCGCGGTTATCTCGACGTGGCACGCGGTTGAGAAAAGGCAGACGGCCTTTTACATCTTCCTGCTGCTGTTAGAGTCGGCGATGATCGGCGTTTTTGTAAGCTTAGATCTGCTCGTGTTTTATCTTTTCTTTGAGGCCTCATTGGTGCCGATGTTCTTCCTGATCGGCGTCTGGGGCGGTGCAAATAGAATTTACGCAGCGGTCAAGTTCTTTATTTTCACTGCGTTAGGCAGCCTGCTGATGCTCGTCGCGATCATCGCGATGTATTATGCCTACGCAAATATCCCCGGCGGAACTGCGGCGGGCACATTTGATTTCGTTGTGCTGTCGAATGCGATACAGATGAATGTTCTGGTGTTCACCCCGCAAACCGGAATGCTGTTGTTCCTCGCGTTCGCTCTTGCGTTTGCAATCAAGGTACCGCTGTTTCCGTTTCACACATGGCTGCCCGACGCTCATACCGAAGCGCCGACCGCCGGCTCGGTCATCCTTGCGGCTATCTTGCTCAAGATGGGAACCTACGGGTTGATGCGTTTTAATTTCGCGTTCTTTCCTGACCAGGCTCGCGAGACGGCGTGGATATTTATCACGCTCGCGATCATTGGCATCATCTACGGCGCACTCGTCGCGATGGTACAGCCCGACGTCAAGCGGCTCGTCGCCTATTCGTCCGTCGCTCATATGGGCTTTGTGATCTTGGGAATGTTCTCATTCACAGAGCTGGGCATGCAGGGGGCCGTTTACCAGATGCTGAATCACGGCGTCTCGACCGGGGCGTTGTTCCTGCTGGTCGGCTTTCTCTACGAACGCCGTCACACGCGTGAGATCAGCGAATTCGGTGGGCTCGCAAACGTAATGCCGATCTATGCGACCGTCTTTATCATCACGGTGCTCTCGTCGGTCGGTCTGCCGTTTCTCAACGGCTTTGTCGGCGAATTTTTGATAATGGTCGGGATGTTCCAATCGCAGGCGTTAGGCGTCTATGCGGGCTGGAACTGGAACTATGTGGCTACGATGCTTGCCGGCACGGGCGTGATCTTCGCCGCCGTCTATCTGCTCTGGATGGTGCAACGGGTGTTTTTTGGAAAGGTCACGAATGATAAAAATAAATCGCTCGCAGATCTAAGCTGGCGTGAAATCGGCATTATGATCCCGCTGCTCATCTTGATGGTATACATGGGTGTGTTTCCAAAACCGTTTCTGAAACGCACTGACGACGTCGTCAAGTCGATTCAGGAACGAGTAATGCAGCGTGCCGGCGGAACTATAGCCGAAGGTGACCAGAATACGGCTCCGCTTGTGGTAAAAGCCGAGCAATAGTCGATGAAGATATTTGCCGTTTTAGCTTTGTGCTTTTGTTTGTTCGCCGTGGCGCGCGCCCAGACATTTTACGGCACGACCGATTTGAAGGTCTTTCGCGAGGGTCGGGATAAGGAGTTCCGCAGTCGCACGGAGTCGCCCCTTAAAGACGAAGACTTTGCAGGCTTTAAGGGATTGAACTATTACGCGACAAGCGATGCGTTTCGCGTCACCGCCACATTAAAACGCACGGACGGTGCAAAAACTTTTCGGATGCCGACATCGTCGGGCGCTACAAAGAAACTTGTTAAATACGGAATTTTGACATTTAAGTTGAACGGCAAATTAACTATGCTGAGCGTTTATCAGAGCGACGCCGAAACGCGAAAGAAGTTTCCTGAGTACGCGCACCTTTTATTTATTCCGTTCAAGGACGCTACGAACCGCACCGACACTTACGGCGGTGGCAGGTACATCGATATCGTGACGCCAAAGGACGACAAAGTTATTTTAGATTTCAATCTCGCGTACAATCCGAATTGCGCATACGGCAGCGACAAATACAGTTGCCCTATCCCGCCGCGAGAAAATCGATTGAGGGTCGCGATCAGGGCGGGTGAAAAACGTTACGCCTACGCGGGCGCCCGAAAGAGACTAACTGAATTTTTACGAAAATGACTACGCTTTTACTTACCAGTTTGATCGAGCCGAACACGAGCATCGTCGTGATAATGCCCGAGCTTGTCGTTGCCGCTGCCGGCGTCATCGTGATGCTTTACGACAGCTTTTTTCCGAAACAGAAAACTATTTCCGGCTTGATCGCGCTCGCGGGCTTGCTGCTCTCCGGCGTCCTGGTCGTCGCGATGTGGGGCGTCGGGCCTGCGACCTCCTGGAACGGGATGATCGCCCACGACAATCTGCGTCTGAGCTTTTCGCTTGTATTTTTGTTCGTGTCGGCGATGACGGTGCTTGTCTCGACTGTGTGGGTCGAACGTGAAAACGTTCCGGTCGGCGAATATCACGCTCTGCTGCTGTTTGCGACATTTGGAATGATGATGATGTCGGCGGGTAACGATCTAGTGGTTATTTTCCTCGGTCTCGAGACGCTCTCGATCGCAACTTACGTAATGGCCGGCCTCAGAAAATCCGACCTCAAATCAAACGAGTCGGCGATGAAGTATTTCATCCTCGGCTCGTTTGCATCGGCCTTTCTGCTCTACGGAATGGCTCTCATTTACGGCGCGACGGGCGCGACAAATTTGACGCAGATCGCAGAGCGAATTGTGGATCCATACTTTCCCGCTCTGCTGCTCGTCGGCGGCGCGATGTTGATCATCGGGTTTGGTTTTAAGATCGCGATGGCTCCGTTTCATGTTTGGACGCCCGACGTTTATGAAGGAGCTCCGACGCCAATCACAGGCTTTATGGCCGCCGGACCAAAGGCCGCGGCATTCGCATCGTTTCTGAGGATCTTTGTGCTCGGCTTCCCGCTCGTCGCAGGTGTATCGGCGTCGACGTATCTCCATCAAAGTTGGATTACCGCACTGACCGTGCTGGCTGGTGTAACCATCATCGTCGGCAATGTCGCGGCGATCATGCAGAGTAATGTAAAGCGAATGCTCGCCTACTCGTCGATCGCGCACGCCGGCTATGCTCTGGTCGGTTTTGTCGGCGCCGGTCTTGCAAAGACAACGGCGGAACGCGACGCAGGAATCGCGTCCGTTGCGTTTTATATGCTGACATACGCGATCACAAACATCGGGGCGTTTGCGATCGTCACATTGCTTGCCGAAAAGAACGACCGTCGCTGCGAGTTTGAAGATTACAACGGTATCGGGTTTAAGTCGCCCGTTCTGTCATTCTCGCTGTCGCTGTTTATGCTCAGCCTGCTGGGCTTGCCTTTAACCGCCGGTTTTATGGGCAAGATCTTTGTGTTTGGCTCTGCTCTCGGCACCGGCAACGTGCTCGTCACGGTGCTTGTCGTTGTCGCGGTCATCGGCTCAGCCATTTCGGCATATTATTATCTTCGTCTGATAGTCGTGATGTTCTTTCGCGAGCGGACGACAGCGTGGCTCGAGCCAAAAATGCCGACCGGCCTCGCGGTCGCACTCGTGATCACCGTTATCGGCGTTTTGTATTTTGGCCTGTTTAGTAACAGCGTGATCGAACGCTTCTCTAAATCGCCGACCTACGCTGAACGCATCGCGACGCGTTAAGTTACCGATGTATACCGAACTTGACACAAAAACGTGGCCGCGAAAGGCGACGCACGATTTTTTTCGCGACTACGCCGATCCGTTCTTTAACTTTACTTCAAACGTCGACGTCACACGGCTTTACTCTTTCTGCAAAGGACGCGATCTTGCCTACTCACTCGCCGCACTTTACTACACGCTTGTTGCGGCTAACGAAATTCGCGAATTTCGAATTCGACTTATGGACGGACGACTTGTCGAGTTCGACCGCATTCATGCCACACAGACGATCCTAAATGACGATGAGACATTCTCGTTCTCATACTACGAAATGAAAGATGACGTATTTGAATTCGTCACAGCGGGACGAGCGGCGGTTGAAAAATACAAGGCGTTGAAAACCTTCGATGTCGAGGCCGACCGCCTCGATTTGATCTACTACTCGGTTATTCCGTGGGTTTCGTTTACCAGCTTTAAGCACGCGAGCCGTATGGATCGCGACCTTACAATTCCAAAGATCGTCTTGGGCAAGATCTTTGACGACGGCAGCACAAAAAAAATGCCGCTCTCTGTCGAAGCAAACCACGCGATCATGGACGGCATTCACGTCGGTAAGTTCTTTAACCGTTTCCAGGAGCTGATCGGCAATGTCTAAACTCGTCAGCGAAATCAAAACAGAACTCGGCGACGACTGGCTGCCTGAGGTTTACGAAAAGCGGGTGAGGTCGGGCCGAACGCGTGCGTATGATATAGAAATAGCAGCGCGCGAGAATCGGGCTGAAATACAATACACGCTTCTCGGAATTGAGTTAAAGGTGGGGCGACGTCGCTTCGCCTGTCCCGATCTGGCAACCGCCCGTTACTTGCGTGTGTTCGCGCGTATTGGCGTACGTGAATTTGCGATTCCGTACGACATTTCGCAGATCTCTTCGATCGCAGACGAACTCGAAACCGGCTGGCAGCGAGCGTTACTCATGCTCGAAAAAATTGGAGCGTCTCGTACATCGCTTGTACGAGTAATGCGCGATGAGATAGCCACCATCGGCCCCGGTGAACCGATGCCATCATTCGATCGGGAAACGAAGCAGAGAGGATCAACCGATTGACCCCCGGGTGGTTCTGACTTGTCGATTGATGTTATAATTTTGCGGTGCGCGATATGGCGCGAAATGGCGAAGAAATTTCTGTTATGTTTGATGCCGTGACAAAGGCGACTGAGCCCGATAGGCTGCCATTCCCCTACAACAAGAGCACGTTCTGTCTTTATGAGCCGATCGAAAAACGGATCGAGCACGCAAAGGTTTTGATCGTCAACGACCTTCTGCGCTACGAATTGGATCTCTCCGATCTTGCTCGCAAAGATTGGAATGGCACGACCGAGGCGAAACTAGCGTTCGAACGGAAAGTCTCATCGATGGCCTGCAACAACATCGCGAAGAATGTTCTTCGGCTGGTCAAGAATCCAAAGACTATGACCGTACATCTCTCGGAGATCGCCGACGCGGCTGAGCAGTTCGAGCCGGACGCGATCGTAATGAGCGGCACCTACGCTGACTTCGACTATTACAATCCCGAACATATCTCGTCATTCGCACGATTTATTCAACGGACAAAGATCCCCGTGCTCGCGATCTGCGGAGCGCACCAGTTGGTCGCACTTGCTTTTGGTGCAAAATTAAAAACGCTCGATGATCTCGAACTCGCGCAAAAACGCACCGATCGTCTCATTGAATATCAGTATCGCTTTGTAAAGATCGTCGACAAATCCGATCCGATCTTTGAGGGCAATGACGACAAAAGCTCGGGCATCTGGCAGGCATACACGACCGAAGACGATATTCTTCGCGTCTGGCAAAACCACGGTGTGCAGGTCGACGGGCTTCCGAAAGATTTTAAACTTCTCGCGACCTCTTACCTTTGCAAGAACCAGATGATGGTCAAAAACTCCGACGGCCAACTCATCTACTGCGTGCAGTTTCACCTCGAAAAGTCATTTGAAGATTGGTCAAAGAATCCAACCCGCTGGGAACATCCGAACGAAAGTCGCGATGGCCGCATCCTTTTTGAGAACTTCCTCGGGCTTGCCCTCGATCATCGCAGCCAGTAATATTTTGCGGCGTTCCCCTGAGTGTTATGGCGAATACGCAGGTGCAGATCTTACTCGATTTTGTCGATCAGGCCTTTGATCACAGGGCATGGCACGGCACGAACCTCAAGGGCTCGGTAAAAGGACTAGATGTGGAGACGGCGTCGTGGCGCCCGAGCAAAGATCGTCACAATATTTGGGAACTCATTCTTCACGCGGCTTATTGGAAATATGTGGCGCGTCGTCGGCTGCTCAGCGAAAAGCGAGGATCGTTTCCGCTACAAGGCTCAAACTTTTTCACTCGACCGTCAAAAGGTCACTCTGACCACGCCGAACTTAGATCCGACATCACCCTCTTGATCGAAACGCATAAAACGTTGCGCGCCGCGATCGCGGGGCTTGTAGACAAGGACCTAGCGATTACGCCAAAGGGCTCGGCGACAAGTAATCTTGCCCTCATCATGGGGATCGCCTCGCACGACCTTTACCACGCCGGCCAGATACAGCTTCTAAAACGGCTTGCAAAGCGCGTCTAGGCTATCTGATCTCCTTTGCCTTTTCTAGAATTTCTTCGGTGCCCGCACGAACCCAATAGTTCTCAGTGAGATTCAGCCAACGCACCGTTCCGGATGAATCGATGAGAAACCCCGCGGGGCGTGAAATGCCCTTGCCGTCTTCGCCTTGTCCATCGTGGACGAGGTCGTAGCGACGAATCGCGTCGAGATTAGGGTCCGAGAGGATCGGGAAGGTAAGGCCATTTCGCTCGGCAAGCTCGCGGTTAGTTTGAACCGGATCAACGCTGATCGCGACAGGCGTGATGCCGGCAGCACTAAATTTATCGATATTTCGCTGTATTCCCCGCAACTCGGAGATGCAGAACGGTCACCAGTAACCGCGATAGAATACGAGCAGCACACCTTTCTTGTCGACTAATGATCCGTTGAGAGAAACTTGATTGCCAGTCGTATCCGCGAGCGTAAAGTCATGCGCCTTCTGGCCAACTTGTGGTGCACCGGTAGATTTGGGCAGCGACGTTGCCATAAAGAAAGCAAGAAACACGAACAATCCAAAAACAGCTCCACTCACGAGAGCGAGAGCCGCGGCCGCGATCTTCGAGAACTTTCCTCTCCCAACGGCAAAACCTCGTCGAAGACCAACGAACACAAAAACCGCCGCGACGGCAAACAAACCTACACCAAGCAGACGAAAGTCCGTGCTAACCGAGTACTGCGAAAAGATTAGCGGTACGCTCGCAAAAGCAAACAGGCTCAACAAAAATCCGACGATGATCTGCCAGTTAAAACCTTTCATAGAATTAGTCGAAGCACTTGTCGGGAACATTTTCGAGCGTGTTTATCATCAGCATATCGACGACCGCATTGAAGTCGTTGCCTGACTCTTCAAAGACGCGAAGCTGGTCATCGGCCGAAGTGCCGCGATCAAGGATCGTATGAATGTGCTCGATCTCTTTTCGGCTCCCGAGCGGATCGACGACCTCGTCGACGAACTCGAGCAGCTCGCGGATCAGATCGCGCACCGGAACTTCTTTTTGCTTACCGAGATCTAACAGCTTGCCGTCGAGGCCATAGCGGATCGCTCGCCATTTATTCTCAAGTATGAGACGGCGATGGTATATGCGAAAACCGAGATTGCTGTCGATCAGCGTATGTAGCTTTGCGACGATCGCTTGGAACAGCGCGGCAACCGCGATCGTGTCGTCAACGCGCGTCGGTATGTCGCACACGCGAAACTCTAGGGTCGGAAATATATGATGCGGCCGCACGTCCCACCAAAGTTTAGATCCGTCTTGCATGCAGTTCATCTTTACGAGCAGATCAACATAGCTCTGAAACTGCTGATAACTTTCGAAATGATCGGGAATCTCTGTGCGAGGAAATTTCTTGAACACTTCTGAGCGGTACGATTTCAGGCCCGTGTTAAAGCCGAGCCAGAATGGTGACGACGTCGTCATCGCGAGGACGTGCGGCAAGAAGTATCGCGCCGCGTTCATGATCTGGATTCGGCGCTCAATATCCGGAATGCCGACATGAACGTGAACGCCAAAGATCAACAAACTGCGTGCGACCATCTGCAGTTCATCGACCAATAACTTGTAACGGTCACCGTCGTAAATCTCCTGTTCAGACCATTTAGAGAACGGATGTGTCGAGGCGGCGACGATCGCCATCCCCTTTTTTCGCGCGAGAGACGAGATGATGCACCGCAGCTTTGTGATGTCCTCGCGTGCCTCTTGTATGTTCGCGCACACGCCGGTGCCAACCTCGATCATCGATTGGATCATCTCGGGTTTTATTTTTTCGCCGAGAAGCAGTTTGCCTTCGTCGAGAATTTCGGACACGTGAGATTTCAGCTCGCGCGTCTCGGGATCGACGATCTGAAACTCCTCTTCGATGCCGAGTGTGAATTGATCGAACATATTATTTTTCTAACCGAGCTGTAATTCGCTGTTTAAAAACTCTTCGTCGGCCGGGTCGAGATCTTTAAATCGAACGCCGACGCCGTGGCCCGGATCGGCGTAAACAACAGTACCGTCGAGTTTGAGCGTGCGAGCTCCCATGCTGAGCGTCATTACGATCGGCGCACCTTGATTAAGCGGAGCCGTCGTCGTCATATACAGCCCGCCCGAGCCGATGTCACGCGTATTTGCGATACCGGTTCCATCGCCACCGTCAAAGCGCACGTCGATAATGAGTTTTTGGCGATCCGAGCCGCGTCTTTCTTTGTCGGACGACTCGGTAATTGTGTCCATTTCAGCCATATTGTTTAGGTTCCCTGACATTCTAACCCAAAACCGGCTTATTACATAAGGCTGGAGCGTTGCAATTTGTCACCCACCAAGTTACCATAAAAACTCGTTAAACTTAGCATTTTATTGACTCATTATGGGATTTTCGACGACCGCAATTCACGCCGGCAACGAACCTGATCAAGCAACCGGCGCGGTCAGCGTGCCGATCTACCAGACGTCAACTTACGCCCAAGAAGGCCTGGGTCGTCACAAAGGTTACGAATACGCTCGCACTCAGAACCCGACCCGCTCGGCGCTGGAGAGGAATATTGCCGCGCTTGAGGGTGCAAAATTCGGCTTTGCCTTTGCGTCGGGAATGTCCGCGATCGACGCCACGCTGAAACTTGTGAAAGCAGGCGATCATGTGATCTTAGGTGACAATACCTACGGCGGCACGTTCCGGCTCTTCAACCGCATTTTGAAAGATTACGGTGTCGAGTTCGATCTCGCAGACACGTCCGACATCGCAAACCTGGAGAGCTCATTCAAACAGAACACAAAACTTGTCTTTGTCGAGACGCCGACCAATCCTGTGATGACCGTTACGGATCTAAAAGCGGTCTCGGACATGGCACACGCGCGCGGCGCAAAGGTCGTTTGCGACAACACTTTTATGTCGCCGTATTTTCAGCGACCTATCGAACATGGCGTCGATGTTGTCGTGCATTCGACTACGAAATATTTGAATGGACACTCGGACAGTATCGGTGGGTTTGTCGCGCTAAACGACGAAGCCGATGCCGAATGGATCGGCTTCGTTCAAAACAGCATCGGTGCGATCCTTTCCCCGTTCGATTCATTCCTTGTGTTGCGCGGAACAAAGACGCTCGCAGTTCGAATGGAAGCCCATGACAAAAACGGACGTGTAGTTGCAAATTTTTTGACCGAGCATCCGCGTGTCAATAAAGTTTATTACCCGGGCCTCGCGTCCCACCCGCAACACGAACTTGCTAAGCGACAGCAGACAGGTTTTGGCGGAATGGTGTCGTTTGAAACGGGCTCGCTTGAGGCCGCGCGTAAAGTACTGGAATCAGTAAAGTTATGCACACTCGGCGAGAGTCTTGGCGGTGTCGAAACGCTGATCTCGCACCCGGCGACGATGACGCACGCATCGGTTCCGGCCGAGACCCGTGATAAACTTGGAATCACCGAAGGCCTCGTGCGAATCTCGGTCGGGATCGAAGACGTGGAGGACATTATCGAGGACCTCGATCAAGCGCTCCGATAGTTTCGAGTTTCTAGTTATCGAAATTCGTGCTAACTTACTTTTACTCGAAACCACAAACTCGAAACTAGAAACTGCACACTTATGCACACTGTTGAGATACATGCTACGTCCCACATCGGCCGCGTTCGGAAAGGCAACGAGGACAATTACCTCGTGCTTAATATCGGCCGAGAAAAGGCATGGACAAGCGCTCAGGAAGATGGTGAATTCGTCATCGAGAGTCAGAAGTTCGAGATTGATGGCAATGGTATAGTGCTCGCCGTATCAGATGGCATGGGCGGAGCTCTCGCGGGTGAGGTCGCCAGTACCATGGCAGTCGAGGCCATCAGCGAAAAACTGCTGAACGCCGACGACGACCAAACTGCCCTCACGCCCGAAGAGAACGATCACATCCTCATTCACCGGCTCTACGACGCAACCGTTTTTGCAAATAACTTGATCCATGAGCAGGGACGCTCCGACCCGCAGTTCCAAGGCATGGGAGCAACTTTCACCGGAATGGGGCTGACGCCCAACGCGGCAGATATTATTCAGGTGGGCGACAGTCGCGGTTATCTGGTTCGCAACGGACAGATCTACCAGATCACAAAGGATCAGTCGCTCGTTCAGCAGCTAATCGACGCGCAGCAAATCTCTGCCGAAGAAGCCGAGACACACACTTTAAAGAATGTGATTCTGCAAGCCTTGGGTGCCCAGAACGAGATCTTTCCCGTGTCGGCGCGGGTCGAGCCGTGTAAGAATGATGTGTTTTTACTGTGCAGCGATGGGCTCTCGAACAAAGTCGGAGCTGCCGAAATGCAAAAGATCGTTACTGCGCATTTCGACAACCTGCAGACCGCGTGCGCAGAGCTTGTAAAACTCGCAAACGAGAACGGCGGCGAGGACAATATCACTGTTATCATCGGGAAATTCACCGGCGATGACCTACCCGACCCCATGCCGGGCGAACTCAAACTTGAACTCATTGATCTTGGCGGCATCCATGACACGGCCGATCAAGCGGATGAAGAGGATACGGCTGAGATCCCGTAAATTCTGCCACGATGCCAGTAGCAAATATTAAACTAACAAAGAACTTTTCGCTCCCCGAACTTGCCTTTTCGCAGACAGCGGTCGACCACAACCTTGAGAACATCCCGAACGAAAAAGAGATAAAAAATCTTCGACTTTTGTGTGAAAAGATACTACAACCGGCGCGCGATGCGTTAGGCCCGCTAAAGGTCAACTCCGCCTTTCGTTCCGAAAAAGTGAACAACCTTGTCGGCGGCGTCCCGAACAGCGATCACCGTCTCGGCTACGCGGCTGACGTGGTGCCGCTTATCGTCGGAACGCGGGACCTCGCTGTATGGGTCGTAAAGAATGTCCCGGTTTTTGACCAGGTGATACTCGAATTCGGCACGGCAGAAAACCCGCGTTGGATACACCTGAGCATTGCTCCGAAAAATCGTAAACAGGTTTTGATCGCCAGAAAGGTCGGCGGCAAGACAAAATACGAACCAATAACTCTGTAATACAAATTGCAATGGCATTGACCAAAAAACAGCTTGAAATCGTCGGCAAGTCAATTCTCGAATGGGAGGCTCGACGTGACAGCAAAGGCCGGCTCGTCGTTTACAAGCTGCCGCCGGAGGACGGAGGCGGAACCTTTGAGGTCGCCGGCATCAACGATCGCTACCACAAAGCAAAAGCCGTCGAGCTGCGCGATCTGATCATGGCCGGCAAATACGCCGAGGCCGAGATCGTCGCCAGGAACTACATGATCAGCATGACAAATGTTGCGGCAGGTTGGACGAGCAAAGCGGCCATCGAGGCATTTCTGAGGGACACCTGTTTTAACCGTGGTGCAACGGGCGCGGCCAAGATTTATCAGATCGCACTCGGCGTCGCGGTTGATGGCAACGTTGGTAAAGGGACCCTAAAGGCCGCTAACGCGCAGATAAACGACACCGAGGGTCTGCTGTTGCGGCTTCGGGTTGCGAGAGAAAATTACGAAAGAAAGCACGTGGGTAGAGACGAGACAAGTAAGTTTTGGAAAGGATTGGTGAACCGCTGGAATAAAGCGCTAACACTCAGCCAGAGCTTTTTGTAAAAACTACTCACGCACGCCAATCGGGCAGCTCTTTTGTCACTCGACGAACGTACACGGACGAACCTCTCACCTCGACGACCTCAACCTTCTCACCTTCAACTAGCTTAGTCTCGTCATCGATCGGAAACGCGGTCCAGGTTGAACCAAACACTTTCACGGCCCCCTCGTTGAGCGCACCGTTGCTCGCAGTTGTGACGGTGCCGACCTTGCCCGGCAGCGAATCGACGCCGCTCTTCATCCGGTCGCCTTCGCCGTGCGAAAAGTATTTTGCAAAGATCGTGCGCGACATCAGCGTCAGGCCGACAGAGACCGTCGCAAATGTCAGAATCTGCAGCAAAAATCCGCCGCCAAGCAATCCGACCAATGCCGCCGCGATCGCGCCGACTCCGAACCAAAGCAGCACAAACCCGAGCGTAAAGACCTCAGCAATCACAAGCGCGACGCCCAGCACAAGCCAGAGTATCCAAAGGAGGTTTTCCATCAGTTGCCAATATACACGAAAAAGAGTCGCGAGTCTTGAGTCCTTTGAGCTTGGAGCCGGAAATGGGCCGTTTGACTCTCGACTCCCGACTCTCGACTCAAGACTTCCACGCGTGTTATCGTGGAAGGCATGCTGGGGTGGCGGAATTGGTAGACGCCCAGGACTTAAAATCCTGTGAACTAAGGTTCGTGCGGGTTCGACTCCCGCCCTCAGTACCAATCTAAATCATTTGTTCATAGACACTTAGGGACTGGCTTGAAAATTGGCTCGTCCCTTCTTTTGTCCAAAATGTCCTTCGGGGGGGAATTTGGGGGGGAATTTTCTGTGAGAACACCTTCCGTTTATGACCGGAGATGACCCTTTCCGACCTTAGCTGACCGGAGATCCGACCATCGAGTCCGACGACTATCTATTGCGGCACAACGTTTGCCATTTGAAGATCAGTAGGTTGGAGGACGATACCGATGAACAATGAAATACTTGACAATCAACAGCTCGCGGAAAGATGGCACCTTACGGGATCAGTCGATGCTATTGCGAAAAGATTCCAGCGTCTTCGAGCCTTACCAAAGTCGAACCCGCGACATCTAAGAGCGATCAGAATCGGCAATCAAATCCGCTACAGAATTGTCGATATACTGGAATATGAAGACCGGATCGCCGGAAAGCGGCGGGTTAACCTAGCAGTTGCAGTATGATTTGTTGCCTTTCGTGAGGAAGATCCCGACCTGCGACTGGAGTGAAACGACATAGTTCAATCCCGCGCAGTTGCCTAAAACTGGTTCCATTTTAAACCGGCGGTTAGTTTTTGCTCCAGTTAGACGGTCATAGGTGACCTTCGATCAGTTGCACGTGCGGACCATCTTAGGAACAATAAGGAGACTAACCTTGCCGTATTCTATATAGGTCCAGGGCTGCGATGAAAAGGAGGTGTTCGCTAATTGTTCTTCGCTTTATCGAGGATCTGTTTCAAGTCTTCGGCAATCGGCATCGGTTTGAAAAACCAGACATCTGAACCGCCTGTATTTCCCGTTGGATAAATACCAAATGGTGTTTTGGTGGAAGCTCCGACAATGCGAACTAACTGCCCAAATATCTCACGCGCGTCTTTCTTTTTCCAACCAATTTTCAACATCCGCCAATGAATGCGAGTGTGTTGAAAGGTTATGGCCTGTCCCAGCACATGGGCGCGTTCGAGATGTTCGAATGCAGCAGTTATATCTCCATCCTCTAGGGATTTGTCAGCAAAAACAATCTCTGCGTCAATGTGATCGCGAAGCTTCTCCATACCTAATCATTGTAAACCTTTTAGGGCGCGCAGGAAGCTTCATCCACCTACAGCTTATTTTTTCGCTGTGATCGTTTCCAAAGGAATATTCCAATTACTATTACAAGGGACATTATCAAAAATGTGCCAATCAGGAATAACACAAACTGATGTTCCGACAATAGATGAAACAAACTCCTTTCCGCTTCCATATTCTCTTACGCTTTCCGGCCTCAATAGAAAATTATCTACGATCCTACTCTCTTTAATTCATCATCAATCAATGCTCTCAATTCGGCTTCACCTAATCGTGCAAGTTGCCTTCCGTTCACGAAGAATGTTGGCGTTTGCCTTACTCCCAAGGCTTGGCCGTCTTTCTTATCCTGTTCTATCTTGGATGCGAAACGATTCTCCTTTATTGCGGAGCGAACCTTGGCGAGATCCAATCCCAACTCGGTCGCGTACCTGTCGAATAGATCGTTGATGCTCGGTGCTGACGGATCGGGTGCTCCTCCATGTTTTGTGCCCCATTCGGGTTGTTTCTGAAAGAGCATTTCCAGTGCCTGTCCATATTTTCCTTGTTCGGCCGCAACTTCAGTGAAATTGGCTGCAGCGACAGAATTTGGATGAAGCGGCATATAACGCATTACAAGCCGGAACTTTCCGCCGTAGGCATTGAACATCTTTTTTACGACCGGAGCGAAGGCCGCACACGCCTCGCATTCAGGGTCGTAGAATTCGACAACCGTTACTTTGGCATCGGCGGGTCCGAGAGATTGACTGCCGGGACGATCAAGCTGTTCAGCACTAATGGCCGATTTGCCAGAATTTGTGTTCGACTTGGTATTCGACGTAACTGGTCCGCTCTGAATAGACTTTCGGTAATAGTTAGAACCGACGATCGCACCGATGATCACCACGCCTACGATACCGGCCAAGATAATAGTTTCTTTTCGCATAGCTCAACTTTCCTTTCTATAAAGTATTAAGAACGCTGAGATCGCAACAAATGCCGTGAGTCCCATCAAAGGGATGGTTATAAAACCAAGCAGTTCGATTTGAACAGCGTTGCATGGAATGCCTTCGTTACAGGGAGTAATGCTTTCTGGAATGAGCCCGTAGTAAAGCAGGTTGTGATAAATCGCTATTCCAAGACCCACCAAAGCAAACGGTAAGGCGTACATCTTCACACGGTTGTCGCGTGCGATGATTCCAATACCGAGTATCAAAACAAGCGGATACATTGCGATCCGCTGATACCAACACAAAACACACGGCGGAAACTGCATAACCTCGCTAAAGAAAAGACTACCTGCGACTGACAATAGGGCGATCACCCATGCAAGGTACAACAAAAGTTGATTCCCGTTGTTTCTATTAAACATCTTCATCCCTACAAATGTGTTTCGTGGCATGCAAAGCCTTCGCGTTCGGTTTGAGCTGTGACGTGGTTGATCTTAAATTCCGCAGTGCAACATTTATGAACTCGTTCGAGAACCTCGTCATGCTCGGAGCCCTCGGCAAGTACCGCGTGAACGCTCAAGGCATTCACACCCGAAGTCAACGACCAGACGTGAAGATCGTGAATCTCAGCAACGCCTTCAAGTTTGGACAGATTGTCGCGTAAGGTCGCGATGTTCACGTCTGACGGCGTACCTTCGAGCAATACTGCAACCGCATCTTTAAGCAAAGCCCATGTTCGCGGCAGAATAAATAAACCGATGCCTGCAGAGATCAATGGATCAGCGTAATACCAACCAGTCGTCAGCATAATTATTCCCGCGATGATGACGCCAACGGACGTGAGCATATCCGAGAGAACCTCGAAATATGCTCCTTTCATGTTCAGACTTTCTTTTGAACCAGACCGCAAAATAAATACACCGGCGAGGTTTATCACCAACCCGATGGACGCAACCGCAAGCATTCCAGCACTTTCGACTTCCGGCGGATTTTTGAAACGCTCGTATGCTTCATAAAGAATGTAGAGTGAGATAAAGATCAGTACGATTGCGTTCGTTAGCGCCGCGAGAATCTCGACGCGGTAGTACCCATATGTTCGCTCAGGCGAGGCGGGCTTTTCAGCAAACCAAATCGCCAAGAGAGCAAGACCCACTCCAGCGACATCGGTTAACATGTGGCCAGCATCCGCAAGCAAAGCCAAACTTCCGGTCCACAATCCGCCGATGACCTCGACAACCAAATAGGTCAGCGTTAGAAAGAAAACTATCGTAAGCGGTTTCTTGTTTTTGCCAGAAGCAGATATTTCGTGAGTATGTCCGTGTCCCATATTCTTCCGAAGAATTGCCCAATTTAGATTTCTATTACAGTCAGCGGCGACGCTTGTGGCTTCTATGTTTTCGTTTAAATGCCGCTCGCCATTCGCGCCGTTGCTGATGATTTAATCCAGCTGCTTTTAGATCGGCAGTTTTAAACTTAAACCGCCTCAATCCGAACTTTGCGATAAAAAGGAGAGCGGTAGCCAAAAACAACGCAACCAGAAGCCCCAGCCAGAACAAATTTGACGAAAATGAGACGCCTAAGATCATTCCTGTGTATTCGTCAGATCAGAACAGCTTTCTCGACGGGAACCACGACAATGATCCCATCACCCTTCTTACCGGTGTGAGCATTCACACGGATTGCCGCAACAATGTGTTCCACCATTTCGTCATTTGCGGCGATCTCGATCCGTTTGTTCGGTTTGAATGGATCGAGTGCGTCATATGCCGTCGTCAGTAATCGCTGGCCGAAACCGGTCGAGTCGGTCACGGTCATGCCGGGAAAATTCTCGATGTCTTCGAATGCAACGACCATTTTTTCAATCGTAAAAGGCCGCACGACGGCGACAATTAGTTTCATACGCTTTCCTCCGTGAACTCGCCTTCAGTATCTTTTTCAATCCAGCCATACAACATCGGCAAGAACAACAATTTCAATACAGTCGAAAGCACCAGTCCGCCGATAACAACCGTTGCCAAGGGTCGCTGCACTTCTGCTCCGGCGCTTGTAGCAATTGCCATTGGAACAAAACCAAGAGTGGCAACCAGCGCCGTCATTAAGATCGGCCTGAGCCTGGCCTCCGCTCCCTCACGGACGGCATTGGCAACAGACTTTCCTTCATCGCGCAATTTGTTGATATAAGAAACCATTACAACACCGTCTAGGACTGCGACGCCGAAAAGGGCGATAAAGCCGACACCAGCCGAGATCGAGAATGGTAAACCGCGAAGCCAAAGGGCAAGAATGCCGCCGATTGCCGCCAGCGGTATGCTTGTGTAGATCAAAGCCGCCTGCCTGACGGAATTGAATGTCGTGAACAGGAGCACAAAGATCAGGAAAAGTGCTATCGGCACAACGATCATCAACCGCGATGTGGCGCGTTCGAGATTTTCGAACTGCCCGCCCCATTTCAGATAATATCCCGGCGGAAGTTTGACCTGACTTTCGATTGCGGTTTGAGCCTCGGCGACAAAGGAGCCAATGTCCCGTCCGCGCACGTTAAGTTCAACACCGATTCGGCGTCGCGTGTCTTCACGCGAGATCTGCGCCGACGCATCGATCAACTTAAACTCGGCTATCTGTCCGAGAGGAACCACCACGCCTGTCGGCGAGGTCAACAAGAGATTCTTTATGGATTCGATATTCTTTCCCGCGTCCTCATTTAGGCGAACGACGAGATTAAATCTCTGCTCGCCTTCATAGACGAGTCCGGCCTGTTTTCCGGCGACGACCGCCTCGATCATGTCGTTTACATCTTCGACATTAAGGCCGTAACGAGCAATCGCGGCGCGGTCGGGTTTGATCTGCAACTGAGGAAGGCCAGAAGTGGCCTCTGCCTTTACATCTTCCGCACCTGGCACTTTTGAAACCACACGCACCATTTCATCCGCCTTTTCTTTTAGCAGTTCCAGGTCGTCGCCAAATAGTTTTAGAGCAACATCGGAGCGAACACCGGAAATCAGCTCAGAAACGCGCAGCTCGATCGGCTGGGAAAAACTGAATATAGCGCTCGGAACCTTCTCCTCAAGCTCATGCGACATCTTTTCGACAAGTTCCACTTTAGAATGGGTTGTCGTCCATTGGTCAGGCGGTTTTAGCTCGATGTAAACGTCGCTCAGATCGATGCTCATCGGGTCGGTTGCGACCTCGGCGCGTCCGGTTTTGGAGATGACCTTTGTAACTTCGGGAAACTCGCGTAATACTTTTTCGGCTTCGGTCACGGTTGCTAGTGACTGCGTAAGCGAAACGCTCGGCAACTGCTGAATCTGCATTGCAAGCGACCCTTCGTCGAGACGCGGAATAAACTCCGTGCCGAGAAACGGGAAAAGAGCGAAACTCGCAAAAACCATCACGGTTGTCGCGGCCAGAGACTGCCAGCGATACCGCATGACATAATCGAGTGCGGGCATGTAGGCTTTTTTCGCCCAGCGAATAATAATGCTTTCCTTTTCCGAAACACGCCCTCGCAAGATATATGTCATCGCCGCCGGAACGAAGGTCAACGACAGTATCAGGGCGCCGATAAGTGCGAAAACCACCGTGAGGGCCATCGGGATAAACATCTTGCCCTCGATGCCGGACAAACTCAGTATCGGCAGATAAACAATCGTAATGATCGCCACGGCAAAAACGACGGGACGGCCTACTTCAAGGCAGGCTTCCAAGATCGTGCGTTCCGGTGGCTCGTGCGAGTGATTGTGCTGAGCTTCGGCACGGCGGCGGACAGTATTTTCAACGACGATCACCGCACCGTCAACGATCAATCCGAAATCGAGGGAGCCAAGACTCATCAGGTTGCCCGATACGTTAAATACGCGCATCATGATCGCCGCAAACAACATGGAAAGGGGAATAACAGCCGCAACGAGAAGTGCTCCGCGCCAGTTTCCGAGGAGAACGATCAAAACGAGTATGACGAGGGCTGCGCCTTCAACCAGATTGATAACAACGGTTTTAATCGTCCGGTCAATCAATTCCGTGCGGTCATAGAACGGCACGAGCGCTACGCCGGCAGGCAGGGATTTTTTGATCTGATCGACGCGCTCCTTTACGCGCTCAACAACCGTTCGCGAGTTTTCGCCTTTTAACATCAAAACAATGCCCGCAACGATCTCGCCTTCGCCCTCGGCGGTTACAGCACCTTGACGGACGGTTGCACCCTGAACCACCTCGGCAACATCGCGAACATAAACCGGGACGCCTTCCTTTCCTGTTTTGACGACGATGTTTTCAATATCTTCGGGTTTCTCTACTAAACCGATGCCGCGTAAAAGATACTGCTCTGAGCCTTTTTCAATATACGCTCCGCCGACATTGGCGTTATTTGCCGAAACAGAATCGTAAATAGTGCGAAGCGTCAAGCCGTAGGATTGCAGCTTTTCCGGGTCGAGCCGTACCTGATATTGCTTTTCCTTACCACCAAAACTATTGATCTCAGTCGCACCCGGAACTCCGAGAAGCTGGCGACGAACGTTCCAGTCCTGGATCGTGCGAAGCGCGGTCGAATCATAACTGCCGTCCGTTGATTTCAGTTCGTATTGATAAATCTCGCCCAAACCTGTCGAGATCGGGCCCATTTCTGGCGAGCCGATGTTTTCGGGAATCTGTTCACGGGCATCGGCGAGGCGTTCAAGAACAAGCTGTCGTGCAAAATAGGTGTCAACCGAATCGTCAAAAACAATCGTCACCGCCGAAAGACCGAATTTTGATACGGATCTGATCTCCACGATATCGGGCAAGCCGGACATGGCGACCTCGACGGGAAAAGTGATTTGGCGTTCGACTTCAAGCGGTGCGAGCGACGGCGCGGCGGTCAACACCTGAACCTGAACATTCGTAACGTCAGGCACGGCGTCGATCGGCAGATTTATCAGGCTGTATGCTCCAGCCGCAGCCATGATCGCGACCATTAGAAGGACGATAAGGCGATTGGAAACAGAGAACCGTATTAATGCATCAATCATAAAACTCTCAAATCTTTTTTTGTCATTACAAGCTAAACTCTACATCTACGTGGCTGTTCTAAGTTCATGAGCCGCATTCGTAAACACGCGAAACGCGGAACGGAGGAAAAGAAACATCAAGCCCAACGCAATGACCACATCGGGCCAGCCCGACTGCGTAAACCACACCGCACCGGCCGCAACAAACACCGAAATGTTTGACGCGATGTCGTTTCGCGAGCATTCCCATACCGAGCTCATGTTCACATCCTCTTCACGATGCCGTGTAAGAAGAAACAAACACACGGCATTTGCCGCGAGTGAAAACAAACTGACAACGCCCATGACCTCAAAGATGGGTACTGTAGGAACCATCAGCTTATAGACAACCTGGCCGAGGACGATCAGTGCGGCAAGCAGTATCAGAGTCCCTTTGAACAGAGCGACACGCGCTTTTGCTCGCGAAGCTTGATAAACGGCGTAAAGGCTCAGCCCGTATGTCACCGCATCGCCTAGATTATCGAGCGAATCGGAAAGGACCGCCGAAGAGCCGGCGTAGATACCCGCTCCAAGCCCGACAATAAACATCACGGCATTAATTGCCAGCACAATCTTAAGAGTCGCGCTCTGCCTTTCGCGCAACGCGGCAATTGCATCATCTTTTTCACAACAATCCCCCATTAATGTCCCTCTCCGAGGTCGCCTTTTTGAAGCTGGGCCTTTAAGGTGAAACTCCCTTTTGTTACCACCTTTTCGCCGAGTTTTAAGCCGCTTTTGATCCGTGTGTAGCCGCTGACCTCGCCACCTGTTTCGACCTCACGCACTTCGAAAGCTCCGTGCTCGTTTTCTCTAGGCACGAACACAACAGTTTTTTCACCGACACGTTGAATTGCTTCGGAATTAACAACGAGCTCTTCGCCTGTTGCTGAATCTGTTCCGGTTTGAAAACCTACTTCGACAAACATTCCCGCGCGAAGCCGTTCGCCCGGATTATCGACCGCAAGACGAACCTTTGCCGTTCGCGTGTCCTCGTTAATGCCGGGGTCGATGTACGTGACGCGAGCGTTTATTGTCTGGTCGCCGAGAGCTGTTGTTTTTACAGCGGCGATTGAGCCGACATTTATCAGACCGAGCTGCTGCTGAGGAACATTTGCCGTGATCCATACGCTGGAAATGTTTGAGAGTGTAAACATTTGCTGCCCGGCCTGAATACCTGAGCCGGCACTCACAAGCCTTTCCGTAACAACGCCCGAAAGAGGGGCGCGTATTGGAACAAGGGCGACATTTCGCACGTCTTCGTCGCCGACACGAATGTTAACGCCGAGCGACAGAAGGCTGCGCTTCTGATGATTGAGATCGATCTCTGCGGTCTTTAGTTCGCCCTCGGCTTCCTGAATTTCTTTGTTGAGCGTGATGTTTCTTTGAAAATCGTAATCGGCCTGCGCGGTCTTGAATGCAGTTTCAGCCGCGATCAGATCTTTGCCCGCGCCCGCACCGAGTTCGATGAGTCGGCGAGTTCGCTTTAATGTTGCCTCGGCTTCATCAAGTTTGGCTTTTGCCGTCAAAACGCCTATGCGGTTCTCGCTTCGGCGAACACGCTGAAGATTTTTGCGGGCTATATCGAGCCGGTTTTCGGCCTCGTGAAGTTTGCCGTACGCTTCGGTGATCTCCGTGCTGGAGATTGTTGCAAGCGTTGCGCCCGCAGTAACGCGATCTCCGATTGCCACATAAACCTTTTCGACTCTGCCCGGCACAAGCGGCGTAACAGCTTGCGTTTGCTGCGGGTCGGCTTCGACCGTTCCGGTAACATCCAAAAGGGCAACAGCCGGTCGCGACGTTACGCCTTCGGTCACTATGCCGGCGGAGTTGAGGGCTTCGGGATCGAGCCGAACTTCAGTGCCTGATTCGTCGTCACTGTGCCCAGCTTCTTCCTTCTTTTCGGACGTTTCGACTTTTACATCGGTAGCAGAGTTTCGCGTCACTATCCATGCTAAACCGATGATCGCGATCAGCCCGACAATTACGGCGGTCAATATCCATCCAAACATTTTGCGCGGGTTCGCGGGTTCGGCCTCTGGGATTTCGTTCTCATTTTCATCCAAATTTATTTCGAGACGGCTCAGTTCCGGTTCGTCTTTTTGGTGATGGCTCGTCTCTTCGACTCGGTTTGTATCTTGCATAATAAATTTAGTTCTCCAGCATAATTCCCAGCGCAATAAAAAGATCGGCTTGCGAGCGATAGTGCTCGGTTAAAACTTCGGTCAGGTCACGATTCGCATCGAGAAGCCGTCGTTGCTCAGCGATTAGATCCGTGACTTTGAGCTCACCAATCTGATAGACCTGGCGAATCTTCTCGATATTCTCCCGCGAACGGGGCAGCACGGCCGTTTCCAGTGTTGACAACGATCGCTTCGCCGCGGCTATCCGCTGGAAAGCCGATGCGACCTCGCTTTTTATTACCTGCTGAGCAAAGACCTTGCGTTCCTGCGCCTGTCGTATTGCAATCTCGGCCTCTGCCTTTGCTCCTTGATTTCTATTAAAGATTGGGAGTCCTATCGCGACTCCGAAAGTGAGACTTCGGTCGCGCTGAAAATATGCTCCTCGCGGATCATCGTAGCCAGCTCGTCCTTGCGTATAGCGCGAGTAAGCGGTTACGTCCGGCCTGCTTTGCGACCTAACCAGACGCAATCCAGCCGTCGCCAGATTTTCTTCAAGTTCCGCGAGGCGGATCTCCGGCCGGTTTTTCAGGGCGACCTGAAATCCGGTCTCAATAGTTGTAGGCAACAGCGGAATCTGCGCGGAAGAAATCTCCTCCCGCAACCGAAAGGGTTCGTCAAACGAAACTCCGCCGTAGAACTTTAACTTTGAGATCGCTGCCTGTAATTTCCCTTCGACAAGCTGCCGACGGGCTCGAAGCCGCTCGACCTCGGTCTGCAGTAGGTTCAGCTCCAACGGCGCCGTTTCGCCTTCGTTGACGCGCACCTGCACAAACCGAACGGTTCGCGTGTCAAGTTCGAGTAATTCTTCCAAGGTTGAAAGCTCTTTTAGAGCGGCTAGGGCTTCCGAGTAACTAACGAATATCTGACTCGCCAGATCCCTTTGTCGCGCGGTCACTTCCGCTTCTTTTAGCGTAATTTCAGCCTGGGCGAGATCGACCCTCCTCCCCCGTTGACCGTAGACGTCGATCGGCATGGAAAAGCCTACACTGAGTTCCCCGTCACCGGGCGATCCAACGAACCTGCCGGTCGTTTGCTCGACCTCCACGGTTGGGTTCGATCTGAGCCGGGCCTGTGTCAGTCGGGCCTTGGCTTTTTCGACCTCGAGACGGGCGATCTTGATGTCCCCGTTGTTCGCGAAGGCGCGTCTTACGATTTCCGCAAGCGGCATGCCGTCATCCTGGCTGTAATAGACCGGTAAAATCGAAACAACCAGCGGCTTTGCAGCACTGTCTCCGATTCGTTCGCCACCGCTTTCATTTTTTGCTAAAAGACCTTGGTCCTGCGCTTGGATGGTGACAGCTGCCAGGGCGAGCAGGCAGAAGACGGCCAGGCACCACGCGCTTAGCTGAGATTTTAAAAACATTTCTAGTATTCCTAATCAAAAATATGGTTCAAACACATCTTTGCCTCGCAAACACGCGAAGAAAAAAGTGAACTTCGTAAATCCAGGTACAATTTTGGCGGAAGCCAAAACCCAGGTTAAATTACGGTCTTGATTAGGAAAATTTTGGTGGTAGGTAAGGAGGAGGAAGTGAACTGAAGATGCCTTCGGCGAAAAGTAGAGCAATCCGATCGCTCTTAACGCTGGCCCTCGGCATGCCGATAGCCAAAACCGGAATCGCGGTCGCATGGCACAGGCACTCATCGTTACAGACCGTCGATTGGTCGTGTTCGCCTTGATCGTCGCAGGTTGAAAGCGACGGCCCTGATGTTTCGGATTTCGTTCTGATGGAAGAGCTAACTTCGGCTTGAGAAAAGTTTGAGCTTGCGGCGTACGTTTGTTCGCACAGGACGGGACAGAAAAGTTCAATCGCGACGAGACATAACCACAAGGCGACAAACCGCCTTTTAGCTACCCGTTTTCGGAGAGAGTGAAAAACACCGTACATTCGAATCAAAGGAAGCGTGAAAAACTTCCAATTTTAAAATTTAAAGGTTGGAACATGGTGTTGTCAATGACAGGACCGTTTGATTTCCCGAGTCTCGTACTCGTTGCCCTCCAAATTACGCGAGAAGATCGCCGTTAACGCTATGCATTAGGTCACATTTTGTTAGATGCCATGTCGATTGTTCTGTTTCACTTTGTGCAACCCCTCGCCCGCACCCCACGACCGAAGTATAAACTTTGCCTGTCGCTTATTCTCTTATGGATCAAGAATTACTTTAAGTAATCCGGCGCCTGCGACATGTGTTTTAACCCAGTCATTCGAAACGGTCGCATTTACGTTACGGAACCTCCACATGAAAGGCTGCAACTCTAAAAGTTCCGTAATAGAATAAAAGAACGCGAAAAACTTCTTGAATTCGTCAAAAACGCGAAAAGTGTCTAAGATCCTTTCAGCGTTCGAATTGTGATTTGAGATCGGTCAGCTTTCCGATTCGTCTGACGATAGTTCCTGGACTCGGACATTTGCCCGCAATGCTTGCTCGCCTTAGCTCATGAAAGGTTGGCATACGGCGATACCGTTTTGATAACTTTCCGATTGCCGACAAAATCTCGTCGTCGGTATATCTAGGTGAGTTTGGCGCAATGTCGGTATAGCCTGCGGCCCTGTATGCGTTCGGCAAAGTTCCAAACATGCTCGCAAATGGTCCGGCTGAGGCGCATTCGCCCAGCTTGCTTGCGGCATTGATGTCCCGATCGGTCGGTTTTCTTGCGAGTTTCTTTCCCAATGCCATAAGCTGTGCGATCAATTCTTTCTTAGTATATTTTTGCCAGTATGTCGTCCGCTCCTTCGCTTTGTGGTAGACCGCTTGGGTTCCGGCTGCGCGGCGTGCTTTCGAAAGTGTCCCAAACTCCTTTAGAAACATCTTCACCGAAGGCCCTTCACCGGCGTCAAACGACTTCTGAATATCTGTTTGCTGTATTCGGCGGTCGAGTGTGGCGTCCAACTTGCGAAGAATGTCAATCATTTCTTCACGGGTATAAACCTTCTTTCCAGCGCCGGCTGCCTCGATTGCGGCCGGAACAGACCCAAAGGCGCGTACAAAATGATAAGGCGGTGAAACCTCTTTTCTCCTTCGTGCCTTGTCAACGTCTACGTCAAAAAGCGTTCGGCCCAATTTCCGCCGAAGATCGCGGAGTTCATTCAGAAGTCTTTCGCGATCAGATGCGTTAAATTCCTGCTTATACCTGGGTTTTAGCTTTGCCCGCTTTAGGGCCGCAAGAAAACTGCCGAACACCGCGTAATATACGTATAACGGATAAACTCGGCCGTGCGCTCGCAGCCGTGGCCAATCGTGTGTCGTCGGTGTCCTTCCCAATTCGCGTGAGATCTCTTTGAGCTCGGCGATCAAATATTGCTTCGATGGCAGATTATCCTTCTTACGCCTCTTCTTTTTTCCGGTTCTGATTTCGGGATTCTCAAGGAACCAACGACGGCACGCCCGGCAATAAAACCTTTGTTTTTGATGTTTTCCAAATCCCGCCTTGCAAGTCTCACTACTACCGCAGTGGTAACAAATAAAACCAGATAGAATCGCTGGTCGTCCCATCATTCAATAGTAACATTGGCGATAAATCTTTGATTTCGCGAGCCGCGATACTCACCGGCATTTTGCCTGAGTTGACTCATGAACGGACCGTCGATGAGCAAGTCAGTGTGGGTGAGGATGTAATCAATTTTTGGGTTTTTTCGATCAATTAGAGCTTCGATCGAGTAGCCGGTGTAGACGGTCAGGTGTAGTCCAAGATCCTTTAACCTCGCTGAAAGCTCTGCAACCGGCCCGGGCTGATCGAATGGTTCACCGCCGAGGATGGTCACGCCGTCATGTGCAGCCCGATTTCCGACAATTTCGCTGACGATTGAAGCTATAGAAACTAAGGTTCCGTTTTCACGTTCGTGAGTCTGAGGAACGAAACATCCCTGACAACGAATTGAACATCCACTGACCTGAATCACACTCCGTCGTCCGGGACCGTCAACCGTCGAATGATGGTAGAGACGGTAAAGCCAAATAGAGAATTCGTCTGATTCAGTTTGCTTGGGTGATTTATGCTGACAAGGGAGAACGGGCAAGTTTCTTCGCGAGTTTTCAGCGGGCTTAGCGCAGTTTATGTTCACTCGCGTCCCAAGATCACCCGCAAATTCGTCAACGGCTTGTTTCGAGGCCTGCGAGATCTCAACGGTTACGCGCCCGACATCAGGCTCCAGTACAAAAACCAATTCCTTATTCATTTGATCCCACTCGCCGTTTTGATTGGGCCTTTACATGAAACTCAGGCGTTCTTTGGTCAGTTGTCGGAGTACCGAGTATCTGTTTCAGCTGGCGGGCAGTTTGCTCGCAAGCGGGGCCTTGAATACCGTTGATCTTGGTGTCGCACTTCCCGGTTTTTGTATCTATCGTGAATTCTATTTCAGGCATGTCTTTTCTCTTCGAGTCTAGAATTTGACTCGTATTTTGATCGTCTTTCCGATCCGCTCTTTTACGAGCGTCCCTCCGAGTTTCCTGGCCATCTTTCGGGCAGCCGCTTCGTGATACTGATTTTGCAACCTCACGACAAAGTCCTTACCAAGTCGATAGTCAAGATCCATATCGTCGATCACTGCAACGTAGCCTGAAGATGTTTTCTGAAAACCAATATCTGCGAGAAGGTGATGGCTCTTTACGTCCTTTCGCCGGATAATAATGTCCGCCGTTCGTGCGTTGCGTTTGTCCCAACCTTCAAGAGGTAAATTGGCCCCCTGAGTGAGCGACGCGAATCCGCATTCTGCAAGGGCGTCGAGAAGCAACTCGCGATTCGGGAATGACTGGGATTCAAAGGTCATATATTTGCTCATTGAATTTCTCCGTACTTAGAGTTCATAGATTCGATCGGTGCGGTTTCCGGCAAGGCCCGTATTCTCGACTCGTGAGCCTACGCCCTTTATATTGTTCCGGGCCCATTTTCGGATCTCTTCGATCTTCTCGCTCATCATCTGGGCTGTAGGAGTAATGTTCTCAGCGGCTTTAACGATGTCGCGGGTTTCGGCCTGCCTGTCACCGTCGATAAAGGCTTCAAGAACTCCGTCTTGTACTGCACCCTCAATTTCGGCTCCTGAGAAGTCCTTGCTCTTTTCTACGAGCTTCTCAAGATCAAAGTGTTCGGCATCGAGTGCTCTTTTCTTAAGGTGAACCCGGAATATCTCCTTGCGGTCTTCTGTCTCCGGAAGATCGACAAAATGTATGTACGAGAATCGGCCGATCCTGAACTGTTCGGATTCGAGTTCGCGGACATCGTTGGCGGTAGCAAATACAAGTACATCCTGGTTGTCCTGCATCCAGTTGAGAAGATAGGAGATGGTTCGTGCTGTCTCACCGCCGTCCGTCTTGTTGGATGACTTCATTCCTGAGACTGCCTTTTCGAACTCACTGATACCGAGAATGCCTTTGATCGTTCCGGCGATAGATAACGCTCGCTTTATCGACATTGCCGAAGAACCGATGACGCCTCCGCCCTCACCCATGATCGAACCGAAGTCCAGATCAAGCAGAGCCCGATTCGTAATGCTTGAAGCGACACGTTTACAGAGGTCCTTTCCGCATCCGGGAAGACCGACAAGCAATATGCCTTTACACGGTTCGACATGCCGGGCTTTTGCTCTCGGACTAAAGGTATAGGCCGCTCTCTCAAGAATTGCCCTAAGCGATCGGTAGCCACCGAGGTTGCTTGCCGGTTCAGGATGCACATAGGTCAATGAACCGCTGCCGCGAATTACGTTCTTCTTTTCCTCAAGGATGACGTTGATCGAGTCCTGATTGAGCCCGTTACAACTGATAACTGCCTTTGCGACGACATTGCTGATCTCGACCGCCGTCAGTCCCAGAAGTGACTGCTGCAGTGCGTCCTGAGTTTCTTTCGTAAGGCTGATATCGAGACCGTTTGAGCGAAGGTTCTCAAGTTGGAGGCCAATCGAGTCTTCGATCTCGGATTCCTTCGGGAGATCAAGATCTATCTGCGTGACTTCTTTTTCGAGTGTTTTTAGTTCGGGAAAGTTCGGTCCAACAAAGAGAACGGTTGCTTTTGTCGATTTCAGTTTCCAGGCGATTTCACGCAGCCTTCTTACCAACAACGGGTCTTCCTGTCCATACGGGGATATATAAGGAGCGTAGTCACACAGCAGGAAAATACCCGTCTTCCGCTCGCCGATAAAACCAAGAAGACTTTCGGGATCTTCCGTATCGCCGATCGCTTGCGGCGAGCCTAGTAATCCTTCTTTCGGGTCAACAATTTTCTGTAAACCCGTCGGACGGCTCCAGAAAAAGAGAGGTTTCTCCTTATGTCTGTCCTGAAAGACGAGATCGAGCAACGCCTCACGTACGCGGTCTTCTTCGAAGGTATTGATAGCGATAAGCGGGTACCGGGCTCTGATCCTGATATCAAGCTCATGCAGGAACTTCCCGGTGCTGTCGGCACTGGCTTCTATTTCAGACATTGTTTGTTTACTCGAAGTGCTTTAAGAAACGGATTGTGTGATCAGGCGGTTTCCGTTACTATTGCCGCTGCCGTTGTTTCTGTTGCCGCCATTGGCAGCGTTATAGCCGCTATGCTTATTCGCGTCGTTCGGCTTTTCGGCATTTGTCATACGCTCGACCTTCTGCATTTCTTCCCTCGATGCGATGCCGTTGTCGATCTTGAACCCAAGATTTGCTAAAGCCCTGCCGACCGCACTTGTTTCACCGTTTTCGATAAATGATGTGGTATTTACATACCCCTGGCCGCGAATCTCGAAGGCATGTCCGGTCGAACTGGGTTCCGCGTCATCTATGTTCCGGTACGCACTCGCCTTTATACACACGAAACCGCTGTCCTCATTGAGACGTATGATCTCCGTTACGATCCGGCCGTCCGGATACTTCTCATAGAACTCGGCTATTCGTGCGTGTACAGGAATGTATTTGCTTAGGTCGAAATTTGCCATCGTGATATTTAGCCTTCGGGAGAATTTTTGTTTGTTCATTCCGAGAACGACGAGTGTGCCGGCCGGATCGCTTTACTTAAATTTTCGATTGCGCTCCATTATCAACCGCATATTTTTTGCGACTGCTTGTAAGAACGAGGAAGGGCAGAGACAATGCCTACGGCAATAACAGCCCAATGGGCTTCGTCCGCAAATCCGACCGAGCCTCCGGCCTGACCCGTTAATCAGTCGTTAGAAACTCTATGGTAAGATTATTTTTTCGAACTGTTCATCATGAATAACTATCTTGACCCGCAAATATTCAACCCCGCCAACGCTTGGCGACGAATGCCGGAGTCCAGAACTTTGTTGCCTAAACTGGCTTTTGGCTTGTCGGTGGTAGCGGTCATTTCAATTGTCCAGGATCTTATACACTCAAGAGTAAATAACTACACTTTCTATTTCTCGGAATCGATATTATTCAAAGCGTTTTGGTTAATTTTTGTTCCGCTTCTCTTTTTACAGTTAAGGTACCTTGGCAAAGAATATTCAAAACCCCGCTTGGCTAAATTGGCGGCGGTTTTAGTACCAACCTTGGCCCATCTATTATTGACCCCATTGGTCGTGTATGTGGTCTCGGCGGTCTTTTATTCTCATACCTTTTCCTATTATCAAATGTTCGCCTACACTCTGTCGGAAGACATTTATAAATCGGTACTAATTTACATCGTATTTGCCCTCTTCGTTGGGTCGAAACTCACTTTAAGAAAAGCTGCAGACGAATCCGCATGTTCGTTATCCGAGGTGAAAGCGAATGTTGAAGAGGTTCATAGTGATCAAATAGCCGGTCTTGAATCGCTCATCATCTCGAACGGAAGAAAATACACCCCAATTGCCGTAAGTGCGATTCTTTACGTAACGGCCGCAACGCCTTATGTCACGATCCACCTCGAAAACAAGCGTTTTTTGCACAATGAAAGCCTGAAATCGATTGATAAGAAGTTTAATCGTATGGGCTTTGTCCGCATTCATAGATCAACGATCATCAATCTAAGTAAAGTCGTTTCCTACAAATCACGCTTGAACGGCGACTATGATGTCCTCCTCGAAGACGGCACTGAAACCAGATTGAGCCGGAACTATGTCTCGGAATTCAAGCGATACTTTCAAAATCGACCTCAGGTTAATCAATAAAGTCATCTGGTTAAGCTGATAACTACTGATTTATGTGGAAATGCCGTTATTTCTTTAGTAACGTTTTACCATGAAGAATTTCACAGGTTTGTCGAGATATGCCGTTGCTCAATTTGGAATGTGGTTGGTCTTGTTGCCGCCAATTTTGTCGTTTGGCTGTTCGCAGTCAGTTGTCTCGTTGGCAAAAAACTCAGTAAATGAGGAGCCGCAAGTCGCACAATCCGACATGCCCGCATGCGGCTGCTGTTTGATCCGGGATGCTCCGGCAAAACTTAGCGACAAAGTGGTCCTATTTCCCGAACGAACAGATGTCGAGCGCGTCCTGATACGCGGCGTAATATTTGAATCGGACGGTAGAACTCCGGCAAAAGACACTGTGATGTATTTCTATCACACCGACGAAACGGGACGTTATACCAAACGCGGCGATGAACCACGAAACAGTTTCGCTTGGTGGCACGGCAAACAGCGCGGCTGGCTAAAGACGAATGAACGGGGCGAATACGAAATCAACACCGTCAAACCGGCGCCGTATCCGGAAAACGACGAGCCGGCTCACATTCACGCTATCATCAAATCGCCCGTGCAAAAGCACTGTTACAACATCGCCGATTTCGTGTTTCAGGACGATAAACTGCTTACTGCCAAATTCTGGGCGAACACCGAGAAATGGTGGCGGAGTATCGGCATTTATCAAGGTCCGAACTACGGCGGCATAAAGCTAACAAAGAATAACTCCGGACTTTGGGAAGGCGTGCGAAACATTACTTCCTTCCCGGAATTCGATGTGCCAAACATCGTTTCAGGGCTCGATATATTGGCTGAAAGCCCGGCATTCGAGCCGCAGCACGTCTGGGGTCCGGACAAAGGCTCGCATGCTTGTCCAATGTGCAAATATGGTTATCAACCCGGCGTTTTGTTTTGGGTTAATTCTGATGCGAATCAGGATGAGGTCGAAAAATGGGCAAAATGGCTCGAAGAACTAAGCTTTCAGTTGGGCGACGGCAACTTTAAGGCGTATTTGATCTACACCAATCCAAAAAAGCTGCCCCGCCAACAGCTCGAAACAAGCCTGGCGGCGTTCGGACAGAAACTAGACCTGAAGAAAATCGCAGTGACCTATGTTCCGAGCGCTGATGACAAAGCAACCGATACGTATCTGAATCGTATCAACCCGGCAACCGAAAACACATTTATCGTTTATAACAATCGAAAAGTTGCCGACAAATTCGTTAATTTTAAGTTCAACGAACAGAATATCGCCTTGCTAAAAACGTCGGTAAAACGCGCCGGGAATGAAAAAGAACTATATGCTCATCAATATTGAAACCCAGCGTTCGGCGCTTCATGATTAATTTTAGGTTTCGATAAATGCTAATAAAAAACTTTCGCAATTTCTTATTTTCAATTTCCTTATTACTTGCATTTCTGACCATAGCCGCAAGCTGTTGTTTCGCTTCGCCGAGTGCGGACACATTGCTCAAACGTAAAGGCTTCGTTTGGAAATCGGCTGTTACCGAGCACCTTCGTCTGCATTTCGAGCCAGGCACTTTGGCAGAAAATCGCATCGAAGAGTTGAAGCGTTTTCAGGAAATAGCCTACGCTAAAAATTTAAAACTGCTGAAAGTTAGCGATTACTCGTTTCAAACCGACATTTTTATTGTTGCTTCGCGTGAACGAATGAAACAATTGATCGGCCGCGAAACCAATGGTGTTGCATATCCCGGCACAAAAGTACTTTGTTTTATTTTTAGCGAAAAAATCGACGCTTCTGGCTCTCACGAACTAATGCACGTAATGGCGGGAAACGTCTGGGGCTTAAAGTTTAAGCGGTGGATTAACGAAGGCTTCGCAACTTATGCCGATGATATTTGGTACGGCTACAACTTGCACGCGTTGAACAGCTATCTTCTGCAAGAGAAAAAGCTGATCCCGCTTGAGAAGCTGATAAAAGATTTCTCGGATCATTCGGATATGATTACCTATCCGCAAGCCGGAAGTTTCGTCAAATATCTTTATGAGCAATACGGCGTTGATAAAGTAAAAAAACTATGGAAAACCGGAACGGTCAAAGATCTGGAGCGGCTTCTGGGAAAAGACGTTTCCGCGCTGGAGAAAGAATGGCACAGCAAGTTGATGGAAGCTGACGCGACAAAAATTAAATATGATTTTGAGACAAAGGAATAGTTTTCCCATTGTCTGTGCTCAATTAGATCTCGAGAGCTGAAAGCCGGTCTTCATCAAGAAGTTTCTTCGAGTGGACCGATGTCATTCTAAGTAGATCGCTCAAAGCGGAACGCATCTCTTCCGGCGAGCGCTGCTTCGCTTCCCGGCCTGCGGCGGTCTGCAGTTGTTCGAGTACCTTTTCGAGAGATGTATCGCCTGTGAAGTTCATCAACTGATACCATTCGCACATCTGACGTGCACGTTTGGCCAATGAACCCGATACGAACTCCGCATCCTTCATGCGCTCGGCCATCTGCGTCGCGGATTCGAAGATCTTCGCCGTTATCTGAGCAAAGCCTTCCTTGATCGGTGACACGGCCTCTTCTGCTTCACGCTGGGCCGCTTCGATCTTCATCTCGCGGATACGCTCCTTAACTTCGCGTTCTCGCCGAGTTTCAGCAGTCACCTCATCCACCTTTATTTCTTCAATACGGCGTTTTGCATCGATCTCAAGATCGATCTTCGTCTGCTCGGAATTGATACGGGTTGTTTCGAGTGCAAGGGATTTTGCGAGGTTTCGCTCGGCGATCATCTCCGATCCTAGAATGATCACCTTTGGCTTCATTGTTATTACGAGGCCATCGCGTATCCTCTCGCGTGTCGGAACCATTCCGATTGCCTGTGCCGCAACCGCATTGACGAACTCCTCTCGATCAAAAGGTTCATCGCTTGTCGCCTCGAACCTGTCGGCAGAATCTCTCGCAAGCTGATAGAAACTGTCCTGAAGGATGTTGAGGATCTCGTCGTATTTGAAAAGGACTTCACTCTTCGCAGCGGCGAGCGTTTCGCAGGCTTGAAGGTATGTTTTTTCGAAAGATTCAAACGCGGTCCAGGGAATCCACTTGTATTCGCTTGTGCCCCAGACGGTCTCGCAAAGCGTGAATCTGAAGCCGAATTTGTTGAGGGCGTTATGAGCCTGGGCCGCGCCTCGCATCAGGCGATTCCGATAGACATCAGGCAGCAACCCAGCTCGCGGCGGACTCACTCTGACGGCTGCATTCTCTGGAAGCTGAACTCCGAGGGTTTTCCATTCCAGTTGCCGAACAAGACTACCGAAGCCTCGACAATCGATGTTCATGAAGATGCCTTCACTTTCCAGCGTCGATAGATCGAATGGAAGAGATTCGACCTCTTCAGCGCTGATACCCAACTCCGTCGCAGCTCGGTCTTTTCTGTTCTCAAGCCGCGCCAGTACTTCCCTAGCAATTTCAGACGGCTGTTCCACTGAAAAATCTCGGGAATTTTCTTCGTTCGATGTCTCCTCGGCCTGAGAGCCACCGAACACGTTTTGGAGCACCGAGGACGCCAATGACGGGAATGTCTGCGAGCCGGCAACTCCGGCAGATGTTTGAGTTTCCATTCGCATCCTGCCAACCGCTCAATTTTCAACGATTCCGTAATGCCGTAGACACTCGGATAATGGTCTCGGCATGTGATCGTCGTCACGACAAACTTTGATCCCGTTGATGTCAACAGATTCCAGTTCTCTAAGACAGAAATATCCCCATTCGCGCTCAAGCCCAACGACATAACCAAAGAACAAAAAGTCGTCGTCGATAGCTTCGCCTTCGGTCGCGAACCACAACCATCCGCTTAAGTGAAATTGAAACACGGCATGGACGGTCGGATTCTTGTTCCCCTCTTGGTCACTAATTTTCGGCAGCGCGTTCTTAAATTCTTTTGGTAAAAGTTCAGACATACAGTTTTGACCCTTTCCGCCCGTCGCTGATGTCTGCCGCCTATTTTTGAACATAGGCGTAGACCCCGAAAAAGCCAAAGAGTTTCACGGAAGACCTTTACCCTCCGAAGCTGCCTGCCTAATTCGCCCACTTCGGCTCAATGTGCGGACCGCATTTCTGCTGAATGAAAATCACGAAAGATGTCCGCGGCTATGCGAAAGAGAAAAATGTCGAAGCAGAAAAGGCGTTGGCAGTCGGAATGGCTGAAAGGCTGCGGAGTTTAAGTCAACGGGGAGCGGGATTTAACATGGGAATTTACCTGATGGGGCAAAGGAACATCATTGATTTCTTACAATAGCGGAACAGCCTTTTGAACATTTTTTAATTGTTTTCAAACTGCTCCGACATTGATGATGATTTTTCCGTTCCCGCCTTTTGCCTCGTGTGCTTTTTGTGCGTCTGCGAGGGTAAGTTCTGTGCCGACGTTTGGACGAAGTTTATTTGCATCAACCATTTGGGCAATTTTTTCCAACGCTTCGCCGCGTGGCTGAGTAAAAATGAACTCGGCACGAACGCCGAATTGTTCGGCCTTTTCTTGGTTGGGCGGAAACGCCGTAGCGATTAAAATTCCACCTTTTTTCATAACTTGCCACGAGTCATCCTGCGTTTGTCCGCCGAGAACGTCCAAAACAACGTCAACATCTTTTGCAACATCTTTGAAATTCGTGGTTTTGTAATCAATCACTTCATCAGCACCAAGCGATTTAACGAGTTCAATGCCTTCGCCCGATGCGGTGGTGATAATGTAAGCTCCCAACTCTTTGGCAATTTGAATCGCGTTTGAACCGACTCCGCCTGCTCCGCCGTGAATCAAAATACGTTGATTTGCTTGTAGTTGCGCGGTTTCGATCGCCGTCAACGCCGTTTGTGCGACTATCGGAAGCGAGGCAGATTCAACAAACGAAAGCGTCTTTGGCTTTAACGCAATTTGCGATTCGTCAACCGCGACAAATTCGGCGTAAGTTCCGCCACGAGCAAATTCGGGATAACCGAAAACTTCATCGCCAACCTTGAATTTAGTCACGTTTTCGCCGATTTCCGCGACAATTCCCGCACAATCCCAACCCAAAATAATCGGGAACGGTTTCGGCAACATTTCCTGCATAAATCCTTGTCGGATTTTTGCGTCAATTAAATTAAACGATGTAGCGATAACTCGTATCAACACATCGTTTAGCAGAACAGCTGGTTTATCCGCGTCTTCATAACGAAGCACGTATGCATCGCCGTATTCGTGAATTTGTATTACCTTCATAATTCCCCTCAAGTCAACAACGGAAAGGCGACCCCACCCGCAGGCGAAGCCCAATTTTTGACGAGTTCGGCGACAATGGCGTTTGTCGAAGTCAGATCAACTCCGGCTTTTTCCATTCTACGCCAAGACATTTCTTCGGCAATTGGGTTAGATGAGCCACACGCGTCGCATACGACCTTGATGCTAAACCCCTCTTGCAAAGCACTTATCGCGGGAGCAACCATACAAACATCGGTGGTTACACCTGCCATTACAAAGTTCTTCTTGCCTGTATTGCGGCAGGCATTGGCGAAATCTTCATCGTCCCAAGCGTTGACGACGCCTTGCCGTTTAACTCTCGCGGCAAATGCTTCGGGACAAATTTCAGCCAATTCGGGCATCAATGGACCTTGCACATCGACGTTGGTTTCTTGACTCGAAGTCAAAACAACAGGCATTCCCGTTCCTGCGGCAAACTTCGCCAAAATAATCACGTTTCGTTGCAAAAGCTCAAGCGGAGTAGTGCTTGCCCAGGTGTTTGTGCCAACTTGATGATCAATCAAGATCACCGCTGTATCTTCGATATTAAAGGTTTTCATAATGTAATCTCCCAACTTTCGGCTAACTCAGCGAATCGTTTTTTAGTTTAACTAAGAGTTAACTAAACGAATGGATTTAAGAATTGAACAAAACGGCTATTTTTGAGATGAGTTTTTGGCGACATTCCGAAAGTTTTTTTGAAAGTTCGGGTAAAATGCGATTGGTCGGCAAAACCGTATTTTAGAGAGGCGTCGGTCAGCGAAACATTATCTAGCAGAGTTGTAATGATTACTTGTTTGATGCGTTTCCATAGCAGATATTGCGAAAAAGGCGAGCCTGTTTTTTCGGCAAAAAGATGTCTGGCACGTTCAGGCGAAAGAAACATCAAATCGGCGATGTCTTCGAGGTTAAGGCTTTCCGCTAGATTCGTTTCGATAAAATTGATGGCTTTTGCAACTCGTTCATCCGAAAGGTTTTCGTTTTGTTGAATATGCCTGGGCAGAATGGTTTGAAAAATTTCCTCGGAAAGTGTTTTCAATTCGTCTTTCGATAAGTTTTGATTGCCTTCCGCGTTGATTTTTTGCATCTGCGAATCGGTAAAAAAACCTTCGGTGTCCAAAGACTTTTGACCTGCCAAAATTGATTTCAGTTGCCATCCAAAATAGCTGTCCGCGTCAATAAAATAAACGATAACGCTTGCATTTTCAGCCTGACACGAATGCGTAACATTTTGATTGACAATAAATCCTTTTTTGTCGTGATAATAATTCCCGCCAATCGTGCAAGCAAAGGTTCCCCTAATACTCGCCACAATCTGAAAACAATGATGCCGATGAATCTCAACATTTTTTGCACCGTGGGCGGCAAAGGAAATTACATTTGAATCAAAATCAACAATCATTCATTTTACTTTAGCGTCAATCTATTCAAAACAAAATGCGGAAAACTTATAATGGGAATGTGCCCGAACGTGCGAAAGAGCATCATCTCTCGGCGAAGCGGTGCGGGTGCGGCGTTGGTGAAATTTCTCTAATCGCTTTGCCAAACTCCGAAGTTGTTCACTTTCACAAACCTCTTAATTTTTTGTCGCCACGGGAGGCACCATCAAATTTCCGCAACACCGACGACATCGGGCATAGAATCCGAGAAGTTTATGTTTTTTTCAGATTCGTTTATCATCTTTTTGTACCGACCACTCTTTGAATTGTCTCCTGGGTACAGTAAACGGAGCGGCTCGTACCGCTTTCAAGATCGAAGTAAACTGCGTATCTCTTAAGACTTCTCGTCAGAAGCAGCGCGGAAAGTATTTCAGCAATTTCAACGGCCACTCGCTGATTCACATTAAGCCCCTGTTCGCCCAGGCGAACCCGCTCAGGGCACGACACATCGCTCCTGGCTTCAAGTTTTTCTGGTTCAAGAAGATCTGGGTGCTGAAGCGACGGTGCCGGGAGTGCTCGGCAGATACTAGTGCCCGTGAAGTATTCGTGAGGTTTGAGGCGCCTGGTCGTCGAACCAAGTAACACTTGACCTGATGCTTTTCCGTTTCCGCCGTCTATCCACCAGACCCTCGAAGCATCACCGCAACTTCGAAACTCATCAAGTGCCCGATGCATCTCTCGTCGAGCTAGATAATTATCGACGCAGCCGACGATGATCGTCAGACTTCTATAGTCGCTAGTCGAGCTTTTGAGATGGTTCTCGGGGTCGAACCTTTCACAAGAAAAGGTTGTTTCTATTCCCCAAGCCATAGAGACTCGTTCCGCTAATGTCTGTGCCTTGTACCGCCCGACTTCAGCGAAGCAGAAATTGCTGCGCGGAATATTCCCGTTTTCTACCACCTCCGGGTCAACGATCAGGATTTCCGCAGATTTGTTTTGTTGCTGCTTTAGTTCGTAGATAAGCCGGGCAATTGCAGGAACTACAAAAGAGCCAGTGCCACCGGCACCGACAACAACGAACCGAAGGGTGTTGTATTCGACCGGCATTACAACTGCGGCCTGCGAGAAGCTAAGATCGATTTCCATCACGACATCATCTGAAGCAGAGCTTTGACCTCATTCAGATCGACAACACCGGTTGGCAGGTGGCCGATCCAGGAAAATGGTATTGGGATAAGATGGTCGTAAATGCCGCAGCGGAATCTTACTTTGGGTTTGTCATTAACATCCACAATGATCCCGAAGATGCGGAACTTACCTGATTCATCGCGGTCGTCTGCCGTGCTGAACTGGTATGCCCCATCCGGGTGCGTATGAATCTCGATGCAGGCCTCAGAGTATTCGGGCCGTCGATCATCGGCGATGGTTGATGCCCACGTCCGATCCCGACCCGAAGTGCACCACTGCCAAGAGTCGCTCACTTTATCCCAATGGATCAAATAGAGTTCTTCCTTGAAATTGTCTTTCGAGTTGTGGATTTTTGCGTGTAAGAATATCTCATCCCAGATGCGTCCCGGCACTCCGGGTTTATGCCATTTGATCCCGACGAAGACTTCCGGCAGTCCCTTAATTTCTCTATGTACGAGAGGCACTGAAACTGTGAATTCCTCTCGCTGAGCTTTTAGCAGCATACCGTTTCCGGCCAAAAGATACTCGTAGAGGATGGCCTCAACCGGCTCGAATCGCTCCTTTGCTATCCGATGGCCGATGAACGTGTTTTCACTTTCCATATTTAGTTAGAATCGCGGGTCGTATCGTCGCTGTTCGACAATCGTTTCCCAAGCGTCTTCTACGGTTGAACTCGTTAAGAGCAGATCGGATTTCGGAAACTTCCTCGCCTTGTCAGCCGCCAGTTTCCAAAGGAGATCACGTACATCTTGCGGTTCGGAGAGGCACCGCTCGCTGGCGTGGTCGGCATTGAATGGTGTGTCGAAAATTAGTTTCCAAACTTCGCTGAGAGTAGAAGGATGGGTCTCGGGAACTTCGTTCTTTCCGAAGCATATCTTGCCGGAACCGATATTGGGCAGCGGAGCGACAGCAATGTTGGTCTTAGCCGAGATATGAGATGAAGCCGCGGCCCAAAGATAATACTCGTTCCCCTTGCCTAGCAGAATAAGCGCCGGAAGCGGTACTGCCAGTTCAACCAATCCCTTGTCTGCGAAAACAACGGTTATCTTTCGTATCGCTGCCGGTTCGTATGAGAGGATCGCATTGCCTTCGGGAGCCTCGCGGTATCGCAATACTCGCTTGCCCAGCCATCCCGTATCTGTATGAACCCTTCGAAACGCTCTCGCAACCTGGTCGCTCGAAAGAGCTTTCAGAGAGACCGATGATTCCTTGAGATCGGCAAAGAGATATTGACCAGGCAGGAAATACAGCGCTGCGGAAGCATCGACAGGTATTTGCAAGGGCTTACACTCATCGCTTACCTGTGCCTCCCCGACCGACCTTTCCGGTATTCCAGAATGAAATAAGCTCGTAAAGAAACGTCTGAGCATCTTCTTCGATCCTTTCATCTAACTGCTCGAGATTTTTGAAGTACTGGTTAGCGGCCTTATACGCCTTGGTCAGCCAATCAATAGTCTCTTTGTTCCATTCGAAGAACTCCGGATATTGGCAATTCGTAACATCTAGCCATGGATTACCGGTGGAGTGATCGACCAGGCGGATCAGATCACTGAAAGATTTTGCTTTTGCACCGTGCTTCTCTTTCCAGATATTTGGATGTGACGTCTTGATCGGAGGCAGTAACTCTTTATCAACTTCGTACTTTTCAGAAAAGTAATTCCAAATCTCATCATCTTCAAGGAAATAGAAAATCAGGCCGGCCAGGTAACTGTCCCGCAAGTGTGCGAAGTCAACTTCTTCGCAGCAAAGGTCGAAGTTCATCGCCGGAATCGTAAAACGTTCGAGTTCAAGTTCAGGGTCGTCTTGCCAGCATTCGAGCAAAGGAAAGCACGTATCATTTACAAACTGAAAGAACTCATTCGTGCGTTCGCTATACGCCCTAAAATGTCCCGCTCTATACAGGCTCCTTGTGGATTGTTCCCACTCCTTCGGAAACATCTCCATGAAAAGCCTGTATTTGTGCTGTTCCGATACGACTCTCGAGACTGTTTCGCATGCATATATGGCGTTGTGGCTCCTAGCCTTGAATCGAAGGTATTCGAGCGAGCGGATCAGACGGTCGCCAAAGCCAGAAATTGCGTTTCCGTTCGCTATCGTGACCAATCCTACTCCGGGCATAGAGACCTACTTACCTCAGAATCCAATCGGAACATAGTCGATTGCTGACGCTGGGATCTTCTTAAACGCCTTTCGGTGCAATTCGATTGCTTCGATCTCCTGAGTGCCGATAGCCAGGATGTTCTCGGCCTCGTTTACTTCTTCGACGGTCAGAAGTTGCTCCGCGTCTCGTCGCATCAGCCTTTCAGCGAGAATGATCGCCGGATTGATCTGCTCGTTCTCAGCCTGCAATAGTTTGAGAGGCGATTCTTCAGGCTGCATAGCCTTTATGCTGCGCCCGCTTGACGATGGTGACGCTCAGCTTTCCGTCTTTCACTTCCCGCGTTATGTTCGCGTTCTCGATCGAGGCAAAATGCGGCTGAAGCACAACCTTTAAAGTTTTATCCTCTTGGGCGAGCGATGCGTCCAGTTCGAAGGTCTGCCCTTCGATCTTGATCGTCGCCTTCGGATCGGTCACAGGAGTTGCCGCATCGGTGCTATCGGCCGAAACCGTATCGGCGCCTTTCTTCGTGCCCGCCTCGATTTCGGCGGACGGAGTATTCGTTTCGTTTGCCATGATTTTTTATGAAGCGAAGAGAATCTGCTGATCTTGCGCTTGTTCCTGGGGTATCGGGCTTGCAGATGGAGAGGCATCAGAATTAGTGTCCGCTTTCTCGGCAGCGTTGTTTGTACTCTTCGAAGACGCCTTCGTAGTCCGCTTTTTGGTCGGAACCTGTTCCTTCTTCATCTTCTCGGCCGCCAGTATCGGAAGTGCATTTCTATACTGTTGAAGTGCCGTCGAAATAGGAGCAGAAAGATCCAACTCACCACTTTCACCACGCAGGTTTGTAAAGATGATCTGCGGAGCAAAGTCATGCGAACGGACACTTACAACGCAATCTCGTAGTCCGTCTCGTTCGGGCAGCAATTGTATTACGGCGGTAACGGTGCACGAATCAAAGTTGTAAGGCTCCTTTTCAGATAGGACGACCGACTTTACCGCCTGTTCGGTAAAGAGTAGATCCGCTGCCACTGAAGCATCGGAGTTTTCTATCGAAGGCGTAATTGCATTCTCCACCTCAACAACCGTATCGATTGGGATCGCACCGTAATCGTCATTTTTCGAATCAATGATTTTTTCTTGGCCGCCTGCGATCGGTTTCTGTTCTACCGGTGGATTACTGGTCGATTTGACAACCGGGTTTGCGCCCGAGGCCGTCAGCATGGACGCGATCTCCTCTTCACACTCGGGAATACATTCGTTAGCATAAGAAGAACGTTCTTCGACTTGTTCTTCCGAATCGACAACTCCGAGAAATTCGTCCCGTGCTTCGACCGTTGATTCAGTTTCGAGTTCCGTCTGAGTTGCCGGCGGCATTGCTGAATCGAGAGCGCTGGCGTCCTCTACTAAAGGTTTGGCCGGACCAATTGTGCGAGACGGTTGCTGTGGAGTCTCACGTTCGATCTCGCGCAGCCTCTCCAAGAACTTGCTCAGAAAAAGGTTTCGGATCGTAACCTCCTCATGAGACCGCGTCATATACCCGGCGCCTTTCCAAAGTTCCAATCCGATCTGCTGATTCGTCTGTCCGCTGCTTTGAAATCCCTCGCTGCGACTAACTTCGGACGCAAGCGTCTGGGCAGTAAAGATCAGCTGCTCGATTTTCTCGCGGTTATCAAGAGGAATGAACGAACCGCTATTTAGAATTTCCATATCCTATCTCCACACTCTTATCTTCCGCTCCTTTGTTTTCGCCAATGATTGCCGAACAAGAAAGAAAAGGTCCGCGAAACCTCGCGAACCTTTATACACGATAAACCTTTATGTCATTCATGCCGCAGCAGCATATGAGGCGCCCGTGTTTGACGGAGAGACGAATCGTTCCTGATTCTTCTTCAAGATCCGCGAAATCGTTGAATGAGTGGTATTGATCGATCGAGCCGCGCGTCTTAAATTTCCGTTTGAGCGCTTTAAGGCGTGTTCGACAAAAGTAGCGGCAGCCTTTATATAGACGCTATCAAGATCGTCGGTCTCCAGATCAAGTATTACAGTAAGACAATTCTGGCTTTCTTCAGCAGTTGGCTCTGGTGCGACGAAACCTCTGGCTTCATTACTAACTAGGCGGTTGACGACCTGGAGAGTGATCGCCCGTACATCTATAGATTCCACGGCAAGACGCGTTGCGAAATTCCGAAGCTCACGATAGTTGCCCTTCCATTCGAGGTCCTCGATAGCAGCAAGTGCATCCTTTTCGATCTGGAACGGCATTTCCAACCCGATCGTTCCTCTCTCAGTCTCTAACTGATCGAGAAATGTCTCTACGATCCGTTCTTTCTGATACCGAAGAGGCAGAGTTTCAAGCTGAAGTATGTTCAAACGGTCGAACAGGTCGGCACGAAAGGTACCATTGAGTACCATCAAGTGCAGATTCTTTGAAGTTGCCGCTATTATTCGAACATCTATTTCCCGCTCTCGATTGCCGCCGACGCGACGGATGCGTTTTTCTTCGACGGCCTTCAGGAGCTTGGCTTGGAGGCTTAACGACAGCTCTCCGACCTCATCCAGGAAGAGTGTTCCGCCATCAGCCGTCTCGAATAGCCCTGATTTCACAGCATTCGCTCCCGTGAACGCCCCTTTCTCGTATCCAAAAAGCTCCGATTCGAGAAGT
>JBJXFZ010000109.1:0-6640 GCA_046154245.1 Pyrinomonadaceae bacterium | reverse complement strand
TCGCTTGGCGGCATGTCGCCAAGCGAATCGTGCGGGCGATGGTGGTTGTATATTTCCAGCCACCGCTCGGTCTGCGATCTCACGTCCGATAAACTCTCAAAGATAAACATATCAAGCACGGCCTCGCGGTACGTGCGGTTAAAGCGTTCGATAAACCCGTTCTGCATCGGCCTGCCGGGCTTGATGAATTCGAGTTCGACGCCGTTCTCTTCGGCCCAGTCGGCAACCGTCACGGCCGTGAACTCCGGCCCGTTGTCGAATCTCAGTTTTGCCGGAAGACCGCGCCACTCGGCTATTTGGTCGAGCACTCTCGTCACTCTCTGCGAAGGCAAACTCGTGTCAACTTCGATTGCCAATGCCTCACGGTTAAAGTCATCCACCACATTGAAGGTTCGGAATCTTCGTCCGTCCCACAGTGCGTCGCTCATGAAATCAGCCGACCAGCAATGGTTCGCCGCCTGCGGTACGCTAAGCGGGTCAGGGTTTCGAGCCGGCAACCTCCGCTTGTGCTTTCGACGCTTGTTCAGATTCATTCCGCAATAAACACGGTACACACGCTTGTGATTCCAGCCTTTCCCCTCTCGGCGCAGCATGCAGAAGAACTTCCCGAATCCCATCTCCGGATGCAATGTCGCAAGCCTCGCCAGGGCATCTTCGATCTCCTTGTCCTTATCGGCTCGCCTTCTGCGATAGTGAAACACCGTTCTCGACAGTTTCATCAATCGACACGCCCGCCGCTCGCTCATCAGGTGCTTTGCCCTCATATGTGTCACCACGATCCGCTTCTCTACCGCAGCCAGGGCTTTTTTTCGATCACGTCCTTTAACGCCCGGATCTCAAGTGACACATCCGCATACATCCTCTTTAATTGCCGGTTTTCTTCCTCAAGCTCCCGCATTCGCCGTATGTCAGATGCCTCCATCCCCCCAAACTTCGACTTCCACTTGAAATACGTCGCCGTCGATATTCCAGCCTCCCGACATACCTCAGCCACCGTCCGTCCCCCTTCTACCTGCTTCAGAATCCCAATCACCTGATTCTCGCTGAACTTAGATCTCGTCATTTCCCGATCCTCCTCCTTCCTTCCTATTCTGACCGGAAACTGTATTCTTGTCTGGTACTATTTTAGGGGAGGGTTACCCCACTAACTGCATCGGCGACAATCCGAAATCCGCAGACGTTCAATCGATATAGCTACGTCCTCAATTCGCCATATAAATTCACCGATCCGTTGGGCTTATATGTGGACCAAGCAACAGCTTGCGGTCGAAGATGTTCACAGGGTCGCGACATAAACCCGGACAATCACGAGATTGAACCCGCAGCCGCAGCCGCACAACATGAGGTTGCACACACTGCAACTAATCCACAGTCTGACACTGTTCCGGGACTGCTTGTACAACAAAATGTAACTACTTTTACGGCTAGCCAAACTACCAACGGAGTAATAACGGAAGTTGTATTTACGATCACTGAGAATGTTTATTTAGTTTGTGATGGATGCACTGGCTTGGATGATTTGAAGATATATTCAGAAACAAAAGTTGGCGCTACAAATGGCCCAAATGCTCAAAACATACTGAACGACACGAAACTTTCTCTGGCGGCCAATGTTGTGGCAGAGATCGTCGCGGAATCTACTGCTCAGGGGGTTGATAGCGCCGTCACTCTTGGCATGGCCCAGAAAGAGAGCTTTTTTGGCACTGTATCGGGTGGACAAATTCCGGAAATGCAATCTCATATTAATCCGCTAAAACTTACTCGGAATCAATTTGCTGATGGAACTCAACCGAGCTCTACTGATATGCGGCACAACGTAAGAAATGCAATTAGGTTATTTAAAGATGATAAGATGGCAGGCGGTCGCACACTCGCGGAAGGATTATTTAGATATGGGCCTGGTAATGCACAGGATCCTAATTATGTCTCAAGAGTAATGGGCTACAGTAATCAAATTCGAGCAAGTTCATCAACTGCTAGTTCAAATCCCTATACCTTTCATATGGTTACTATAGATCGGAGATGAGGTGAGTATGAAACACAGAATAATGTTAGTTCTCCTTGCGTTCGCAAGTTTTTCGTGCGGACTAGATAACTCGCATGTAACGGTCTCAGCCGGAGATGATGGGAATATGCCTGAAAAAAAGGCAAACTCGGCAGCGCCTAAGCTAATAAAATTAAGCCAAAACCCTTTTTTTGTCTTCGATTTTGTTGAATACGGAGATCGTCTGCTAGGAGTGGGTGTTGGACTGAGAAACGAAGGACGTTACCTTTTTGAGTTTAACAAGAGAGCTAAACAATGGGAGCCACTTCCGATTTGGCTAGAGACACGGCGTCATTCCAATCGAGAAGAGAATTTCGAGAGCTTTAGCGGCATTTTTCGTCAAGGAGCCGATGTTTGGCTGACCTCACATATGGGTTCTATAATCCGAGGAAATCCTGACTCGGCGGATTGGGGCGTGTCCGCGATACTACCAGATAATATTGATCACATTTATTTTGTTAACTCCAATATCGGATATGCAACAGGCGAACTTAGTGCCGGAGGCGAGCTTAGTACCGGATGTCGAGTTTTCAAGACTACTGACGGTGGAAAACATTGGGCAAAGATTTACGAAAATGAGCTTTCTGGTAATCCTTTCGATTTATATGTGTTTGACGAAAAAACGATTTTGGTGGCGATGAATGACGAATACATCTTGCGATCAGAAGATGGCGGAAAAACGTGGAAACAAACTGGACCGGAAAACCCATCTCACCCTACAAACGATACCGCTTGGGTGAAACGTAACGTAAGTGGTGCCTCAGCGATTACGGCATACAACAATATCGCGTGGGTTGTGGGTGAAAAAGGTAGTTTTTATTATTCCGAAGATGCAGGTAAATCTTGGTCGCGTCCTGCATTTGTAACGGAAGTTGCCGGGAATCAGAAGTTAAATTCTATCGACTTCTCAAAAGACGGGAAAGGGCTCGCCGTTGGGGACGATGGCCTTATCCTTTTCACGATTGACGGCGGCAAAAGATGGTATGAGGTGCCAGTTTCTTCTGTAAGCGATACTCTGAACGACAAATCCAATAATAAAACAGACGACTTGGTTAAGGTAAAATTTGTAGGGCCAACCGCTTTAGTGCTTGGACGAGCAGGGACTTATGAGATTACATTTTGACTGCACGATCAAAACTGTCGCGAGAGTAAACCACGCTATTTTAAAAACATAAGTTGAAGCGGGCTATACAGACGGAAGACAACACGGGCCGTACTGAAATTTAGACGTTAAATAACATTAGTTTTTTGACAGTCATTTTTTAATGAGATCGACACAGTGAAATTGGAGTATAAATGAGCCTGTCAGAAATTTTGTGTAATTCCAAAAACGGGAGGAGAATTACACAATGGAAGAACGAAAGGAAATACGAAAAGAGATATTGGATGAGTTGATCCGGGATTACAAGAATCTGGAGGATTTGATCGGCGAGCAGGGATTGTTGAAGCAATTGACGAAGGCTCTTTTGGAGCGGGCGATGGATTCGGAGCTGACGCATGAACTCGGGTATGAGCGAAACGATCACGTTTCTTTGAAAGAAAGCAGCAACCGGCGCAACGGGACAAGCGTGAAGACGGTGAGGTCGAAGCACGGCGAGATCGATCTTGATATACCGCGGGACCGCGAATCGGAGTTCGAGCCGGTGCTGATCAAGAAGCATCAGAGGCGGTTTGACGGGTTCGACGATATGATTTTATCGCTGTATGCGAGAGGCGTATCGACGCGTGATATTCGCTCGCACATCGAGGAGATGTATGGGATCGAGGTATCGCCGGATCTGATTTCGACGGTGACGGACAATGTGCAGGAGCTTGTCAGGGAATGGCAAACAAGGCCGCTGGACGTGGTCTACCCGATAGTTTACCTGGATGCTCTGCGGGTGAAGATACGGTATGAGGGAACTGTTCAGAACCGCTGTATCTATCTGGCGATTGGCGTGAATCTGGAAGGAAAGAAAGAAGCTTTGGGCTTGTGGAGTGCCGAAAGCGAGGGTGCAAAGTTCTGGCTGTCGGTCCTGACCGAGCTGAATAACCGTGGACTGCGGGACATCTTCATCGCCTGCGTGGACGGCCTCAAAGGCTTTACGGAAGCGATCGAATCGGTGTTCCCGGACGCGATCACACAGGTTTGCATTGTCCATCAAATCCGCAATTCTCTGACCTATGTCTCCCACAAAGAGAAAAAAGCGGTCGCTGCCGATCTGAAGCTGGTTTACTCTGCGGCGGGTGAGGAAGAAGCTCTCGCGGCCCTCGAGGCGTTTTCTCAAAAGTGGGACCCGAGATACCCGGTCATATCGAGATCGTGGCGGGCAAACTGGCCTAAGATCTCGCCGATGTTTCGCTTTTCCGGCGACATCCGCCGGGCGATCTACACCACCAACGTCATCGAATCCTTGAACTACAGTCTGCGGAAAATCACAAAGACGAGAGCCGCTTTCCCAACCGAAGAAGCCGCCATCAAACTTCTCTGGCTCGGATTGCAAAATGCGTCGAAACGATGGACAATGCCGATCAGAAACTGGAGCCTGACTATGAACCAATTCGTCATCATGTTCGGAGACAGACTGCCAATTCGCGGCCTAAACGAAAATCAATTTACACAAAATTCCTGACACCCTCTCCCTTTCGCAATTCGAGTACGACAACTACACCACCAGCGCCAACCATGCGCCGTTTATCGAGAGATCGAACGTTTTCGGTCACGATGCAACGGGCTACGGCAGCGGATTCATTTACCGCGGAAATGTGACAAAGGCCACTCGCTATGCCAACGCCCAAGCCCAGACAGGAGCCGTAAATGTCTATTCACAGTACGACATTCTGGGTAATGTTGTGGCAACTATCGACGCAAAGGACAACACAAGCACGATTGATTACAGCGACAGATTTGGCACGCCTGATAGTGATGCTCGCGCTAATATCGCGCCGGGTCAGTTAAACGGCCAATCTGCGTTTGCCTTTCCCACGAGCACGACAAATCCGGCTGGTTGGACGGTTTATAGTCAATACGATTACTTTACTGGAGCTGTCGTCAATACCGAGGGTCTTAATGCAGTTATTTCCAAGATCATTTACAACGACCCACTCGATCGCCCGACACAGACTGTCACCGCAATTGGTACGGATTTTGAGGCCCAATCCAATATCACATATGACGACACGAACCGCCGCGTCGAGACAAAGAGCGATCTGAACGAGCTGGACGACAACCTGCTCAAAGCTGAGGTCTTTTATGACAAATTAGGGAGGAAGATCGAAGCTCGAGCTTATAGGGACGGCGACTACGTTGTGTCAAAAACCGAGTATGACGACCTGAGTCGCGTGTCACGTGCGAATACGAATCCTTACAGCCCGTTGCGAAACGAGCAGGGCGTTTGGACCGAAACAAAGTATGACGGTCTGAGTCGGGCGGTAGAAATAGAGACGCCTGATGGCGCAAAAGTTTATAAGTCGTATTCCGGTAACACGGTTACGATAACCGACCAAGCGGGAAAGAAGCGTAAAGGGATTTCGGATGCACTTGGAAGAATGACACAGGTCATAGAAGACCCGACGGGACAGAATCTGATTACGGACTATGTTTTTGATGCGGTTGGAAATTTGAGAAAGACGATACAAGGCGAGCAAAGCCGATACTTTATGCACGACCATCTTGGCCGTCTTCTTTACGCGAAACAGCCCGAACAAAACGTCAATCCGGCTTTTGTAGCGACCGACCCGATCACGGGCAATAGCGGCTGGTCCGCGAAATTCCTTTATGACAACAATGGCAACATACTCTCGACCACCGATGCGCGAAATGTCAGCATCGCGGGCACCTATGACATTCTCAACCGACTCACCTTTCGTAATTATTCAGACACGACGCCAGACGTAACATTCGAATACGACGATCCAGCGGTTCCATTTTCGTTAGGTAAGACGACTAAGGTGTCAAATTCTCTTTCAGAGACAAGATACACATCGTTCAATCGTGTGGGCAGAATATTGACACACGAGCAATATACGGACGGCCAGACATATCAAACAGCGTATAACTATAGTCTTTCAGGTGCGTTAAATGAGGAAACTTATCCATCAGGCAGAAAAGTAAAATTCGATTACGATCAGGATGGCGAAGTTTCTCGTGTTTGGGGAACGGTCGGGACACAAAATCGTTTGTATGCCAACGCTATCAGCTACAATTCGAGCGGAACTATCGACAGATTGCGACTCGGTAATGGCAAATGGGAAACCGCTGCATACAATAACCGTTTACAAGTGACGCAGATCGGACTCGGAAACACCGCGGCGGACAAGAGTCTTTTGAAACTTGAATTCGGTTACGGAAATAACACGCAAAATAACGGCTCGATGAGAACGCAGAAGATCAGTTTCAACGGTCTCACGCAGCCCTTTGAGCAGACTTATACATACGACGACCTCAACCGTCTGCAAGCTGCGGAGGAAAAAGTAAATAACGTCACAACGTGGAAACAAACCTTTTCATTCGACAGATACGGCAACCGCAGATTCGATCCGGCTAACACGACGACTCTGGGGAGTTGTTCGCAGGCGGTGTGCAATCCGGATATCTCGACAGCGACGAACTGAATC